>JBIIMH010000129.1:0-5808 GCA_044338095.1 Rariglobus sp.
GCCCAGGGTTTTTTTGATAACTATGCGGGTGTACGCATCTCCAAAACCGGCCGCCGCTTCCTGATCACCCAGGCCACCGTGTGGAATCTTCTCACCGAGGACGGCCAGCCCTGCGGACAAGCCGCCAGCTTTAACTCGTGGACGTGGCTTTAGGATCGGCGTTTGAGCAGCGCAACGGCGCAAGGGAGGAGCGGTTTTGCGCACCGTTTGGGCATGAGACTCCCCCTGCCGATCACGGCGTTGAGCCGGCTACCTCTCGTACGTCGGGCTCAGTCGGTCGGGTTACTGTACCTAAAACGGGTTAAAAGTGCGCTTATCGGGGATTAGGGGCGGGCGGCCTGCCAACATTACACACCTCGCCAGTTGTAGCAGTTTTGGCCGTCCCGGCTAATTAACCTCATTTTGAACGTGCATGAGTAAGCGGTAAGGCGTCCAGCGCCAACGTGAGATCACGCTTTAGGCCACGTGAGCAAGCCGAGCGGCAATCCGCTTAACTTTTACCGGACCACAGTGAGCTCGATCCCGCTGGGGCGAGGACAAAGCCGCTCTGTTCACAAAGGACTTTCGTCGCCGTCGTGATCTCCTCACTGAGCTGCACAATGTCCAATTGGGGAAGGCCCGCGTCGACAAAAACGCCCTCCGAAATCGGCCACGAGTCGCTGGTGACGCCCAGGCCGAACTCGGTGCCCGCGACTACCGAGGCCGTGAGGTGCAACAGGGCGCTCCAACGGCGCACCTCGGGGTCCGCCGCCTTTTGGATGTCGTGCTGATGCGTTAAAACCTGGGTAAACAGGGGGTTCATTCCCCACAACGCGAGAACCGCGCCGCCCAGCTCGCCGTGGGCGTAGCCAAAGGTTTCGCGCTCCCAGTTGATCACCGCTTGGATGTTAGGCAGGTCGCCGGCTCCGGCCGGAATCTCCATTTGCAAGGCGAGTCTTTGGAGTACAATCCGCCCCAGATTATGCATCAAGCCGATGGTGTAAGCAGCTTTATGATCGAGGCTGGTTTGTTTTGCGATCACCTCCATGCCCACCGCCATGGCGATGGAATTGGCGAGCAGCCGGTCAGCGGAAATATGATAAACGGGCAGGTTTTGCTCACAGAGTTGGGCCGATACCGTGATGCAGGCGACCCGGTAGGCCTGAAACGCCCCCAGCCAGACGAGGGCTTGGTCCAAACTGGTGACGGTCTCGCCGCGCGTGTAACACGCGCTGTTGGCCATGCGCAACAGGCGACCGGTGATGGCGACGTCCATCGAAACCAGACGGACAACGTGGTCGATATCTACATCGGGCTGTTGGATGGCGCGGTAAAGCGTATCAATGAGCTTGGAGGAGGAGGGAAGGCGGGCGGAAGCAGCCTTCAGCCAGTTGATGTCAACATGGGTGGAATGAGTCATGGGATCAGTTAATTTGAAAAGTTACGGGATTGGTTGAGGGCACCGCGGCTGATTTCGACGAGTTGCACGGATTTAATCCCGAGGGCATCGAGGCGATCTTTGCGCAACATGGAGCCACTTTGCAGGGCGTGGAAAGTCGCCCGGTTACTTTCGGCCAAAGTCTCCGCCGTTTGTAAAATCAGGGACATGGGCGACTCGACAACACAGGCCAGTTGGTCGGTGGATTTCTCGATGCTGTCGCTGACCGAGGCCGGGAAGCCCCACTTGCGCGTGATGAAACTGGAGACCTCGATATGGTTGATCCCAAAGGTGTTATGCTCCCACTGCAGGAGCGACTCGGCCCCCCCCCAGTCGAGTTCATCGACATGAGGAAACTGTTGTTCGGCCCATTTATTGAGCACCAGAATACCGAGCGGGCGCATGAGGCCGGCGAGGTAAGCCACGTTGGGGTCCATTTTCACTTCTGCGGCAATAAGTTGGCTGGCCGAGGCGGTAAACAGGACGCTTTTATTGAACTGGTCGCCGGAAATGCCGTAGGCGCGCAGCCGAGGCGGGGCCATTCCCTGCATGGTCGCTGTAGCGATGAGGCGTGAAATCTCGCGCATGCCGACGCGCTGCAGCGCATCCTCGATGGTTTTGCAGATGTTCGAGGTGCGCACAAAAAACGCCGAATTGGAGATGCGGATGATCCGCGCGGAGAGCATCACGTCGCGCCGCAGAATCGTGGCGATTTCAGGGATCGTGGTGCGCGGGTTACTGATCGCCATATTGAGCAATCCAAGAATTTGCCCCGAAGCATTCAGTGAATCCGTGATGGTTAACAGGCACTGCTGGTCATTGGACAGCCGCTTCACGTTGCCGTGTGGATGGGAGGTTTCACTCAAAGTCATAATGGTAGTGCTTGGGTTTGAGTGTACCCATCGGCGCGTTCAGCCGATACTTAAGCCGGTTTCGGCTTTTACTTTTTTTTAACGAATATTGTAATCCACTGAAAACCATGGATTAGAAAAATACCTGGATGGAACGCCCTCGATGCAAGCCGCAAGCGGGTCATCTGATTACAAGACCACGGTGCGTGCTTGCGGAGCGACTTTGGCGATCAAACCGAGCCGGACTGCGAAGTGGGCTTAAAGCTGCACGGGCAGGCCGATCTCGATGATCTGGGTGGGCAGGATTTGGTAATAATCCTTGATCGGGCGGGCGTTGCGACTGAGGAAGGCGTAGAGCGATTTCTGCCACTCAAACATCTTGGCGTTGCCGCCGGTGATGATCATTTCACGGTTAAAATAATAGGTGGTGCCGTGCGCGGTTACGGGCACGCCCTGGCCGCGAATGCGATCCACCAGCTTGTTAACCGAAGGAGATTCCATGTAGCCGTAGCGACCGACGGCGCGCCAAATGCCCTCGCCCATCGATTCAAGCGTCATGCGCTCCTCGTCATTCACGTTGGGCACCTCTTCGGTCATAATAGTCAGCAGCACCACAGTCTGCTGGAGGCATTTGTTGGCCTTGAGGTGGTGAAGTAAGGCCAACGGAGTGCCTTTGGAGGTGGCCACCATAAACACCGCGCTGCCGGGCACACGCACGATGTTTTTGCTTTTCGCAACTTGCGACAATTCCAGCTCGTTGATGGCACCTCCATAGACCTTTTCCTGAATCTCGTTGCGCCCGCTTTTCCACGTGTGCATGACGGCGAGCACGGCCAGGGCCATACCCACCGGCAGCCAGCCGCCGTCCTCGAATTTATAAAGGTTTGCGCCCAACAAGGTCAGATCCACCACAATAAAGAGCCCGCACAGCCCCAGGGCTTTTCTGCGCGACCACTGCCAGCGCGCCCGACTCGCCCGATAAAAGGCAAACGTGGTCACGGCCATCGTGCCCGTGACGGCGATGCCGTACGCTGCCGCCAAGGCTTCGGAGGACTTAAACTCAAAGACAATCCAGATCGAGCCGATGGCCAGCGCCCAGTTGATCAAGGGAATGTAGATTTGCCCTTCGTGCTCGGCATTGGTGTGCAGAATCTTAAGGCGGGGGAAGTAGCCCAGTTGTATGGCTTGCCGGGTCAGGGAGAACGTGCCCGAGATCAGGGCCTGGCTGGCGATGATGGCCGCCAAAATCGACAGGATCACGAGCACGAACTGAATCGGGCCGGCTGGGGCCAACTGGAAAAATGGATTGGAGGTGCTGAGCGGATGGCTGATGGCCCAGGCGCCCTGGCCGAAGTAGTTGAGCAACAAGGCCGGGCAGGCCATTCCATACCAAGCGATTGCGATATAGCGGCGGCCGAAGTGGCCCATGTCGGCATAAAGCGCCTCGGCCCCCGTGACTGTCAGGACGATCGCGCCGAGTAGGGCTGCGGCAAAGCCCGGATTGTTGGCCAGCAGGCGATAACCATAAAGCGGGTTGATCGCTTTGAGGACCGTCGGGTCTTGCGCCAGGTGCCAAGTTCCTAGCGCCCCGAGGGCGAGAAACCACGCCAACATCACCGGCCCGAAAATGCTCCCAATGAGCTTGGTGCCCTTGCTCTGACTCACGAACAGCAAGGCGAGAATGACCACCGCGATGATCACAATCGACTGCTGGGTGAGATTGGGAACGAAGTTCTTTAAACCTTCGGCTGCACCCAGCACCGAGATCGCTGGGGTGATTACCCCGTCGCCGTACAGCAAGGCCGCACCCAGCAAAATGAGCACCGTTCCCCAGCCCAACCCGCGCCGATCGCCGTAAATGGTCGGCGCATCGCCCCCCTTCCGATCGCCACCGCGCGCATGGCCGAGGGCGAGCAGGGCAAAGATGCCCCCCTCACCGCGGTTGTCCGCCTTGGTGACGTAGTGCAGGTATTTAAAACTGACGATAAAAGTGAGCGCCCAAAACATCAGCGACAAGACCCCGAGCACCCCGTCGGCGCGTCCCATCGTTGGCGGCAAGTGCGCCAAACACTCGCGCATGGCGTAAAGCGGGCTCGTGCCGATGTCGCCAAAAACCACCCCTAACGCCCCCAAACAAAGACCGGCTTGTGCAGCTTTGGACACCGTCGCGGGCTGGTTTTGCATAATAGAAAGGGTTTAGTTCACATAAAAAAGCGCACCGCACCAGCCCATTTGTTGCCCTAAAACCCGCAGCGGCGCTTGCCCCCGATTGACGCGCGCAGGGCTGCCTGCATGGTCCTTACTTTATGAGTCTCCCTGATTGGAAAGTCGCCAAGACCTACACCGACATCCTCTACCACAAGGCCGAGGGTATCGCCAAAATCACCATTAACCGCCCCGAAAAGCGCAACGCCTTCCGGCCCGAGACGGCCATGGAGTTGCACGACGCGCTGATCGACGCCCGCGAGGACCAGTCGGTGGGCGTGGTGTTGCTCACCGGCGCCGGTCCGCACAGCGACGGCAAGTACGCGTTTTGTTCCGGCGGAGACCAAAGCGTGCGCGGTCACGCCGGCTACGTGGGCGGCGACGGCGTGCCGCGCCTCAACATCCTGGATGTGCAAAAACTCATCCGCTCCATGCCCAAGGTAGTCATCGCGCTGATCGCCGGTTACGCCATTGGTGGCGGCCACGTGTTGCACCTGGTTTGCGATCTGTCGATCGCGGCCGACAATGCCATTTGCGGCCAAGTGGGGCCCAAGATGGGCAGCTTTGACGGCGGCTTTGGCTCCAGTTATCTGGCGCGCATCGTCGGCCAGAAAAAGGCCCGTGAAATCTGGTACCTTTGCCGCCAATATAACGCACAACAGGCGCTCGACATGGGGCTGGTTAACACCGTCGTTCCCCTGGCCCAACTCGAAGCCGAGGGCGTGCAGTGGGCCCGCGAAATCATGGGGCACAGCCCCCTGGCGATTCGCTGCCTCAAGAGCGCTTTTAACGCCGATGTGGATGGCCAGAGCGGCCTGCAGGAGCTCGCCGGCAACGCCACCCTACTCTATTACATGAGCGAGGAGGCCAAGGAATTCCACGGCGCCCAGCGCGAGAAGCGTAAACCCGACGCGCGCAAGTTCCCCTGGCTGCCGTAAGCCGGCGACCGCTTCAGGCCGACGTGCACTCGTGCGCGTCGGCCTGCCCAGGCCCATTCGCGATCAGGCGTTGGCCGCAAGTCGGCTCGCGGCTTGATTGCGCCAGCGGTCCAGAACGCGCTGGTAAATATCGTCGGGCGCAAGCCCGTAGGCCGCCCGTAAAATCTCTTGGTTCGTCCCGTGCTCGATAAAGCTGTCCGGCCAGCCGATGCGCTCAACCGCCGCTGGACAGTCGGCGTCTTGCAGCGCCTCCAGAACCGCGCTGCCAAAGCCACCCGCCAGAACGTGATCCTCCATCGTGACGATCAGCGGAATACAAGCCGCGTGACTGAGCAGAAGCGCACGGTCCAAGGGCTTGACGAAGCGGGCGTTGACCACGCCCACCGAGAGCCCCTCA
>JBIIMH010000130.1:0-5801 GCA_044338095.1 Rariglobus sp.
TTTCCAATAAATCGGGCGAGAAATTCGCCGTGATCCGCCAGTCGCCGTTGGTGTAGTTATCGTTGGAAACGCGTGAACTGATGCCGTAGGTGAGGCCTTCCTGGTCGCGCACCGTCGCCATCAGCCGACCGGTGAAACCGCTGCCCAAAATGGTCGTGGCCACGCGCAGGGGAAGCGCGTCGGGATCGGCGTGGCGCAGGCCGGTGGATTGGCCGTAAATGACGCTGACGTTGGGCTTGTCGGCCATGAACACGGTCTGGTCGCGGTCAACGTCGAGTCGGGTGATGTTACGCGGATAATCGGGGCGTTTGACCCCACCGGTCCAGCCGGCGAAGGCCTTGGCGACTTCGGCTTGCAGGCTGGCCGGGTCAACGTCGCCCACGGCAACCAGGGTGAGGCCGGCCGGGCCGTAGTATTTTTGGTGGAAGGCGCGTAGCTCGTCGACTGTGGCGGTTTTAACTGCGGCCATGAAGGCCGCCGGCGCCGGCACGTAGTTGGGGTGGCCGAGGGGATAAATGGCGGCAGCGAAGGCCTGGCCGGAGCGGTAGTTGGGCTGTTCGAGCGAACGCTGGAGGCGGCCCGAGAATTGTTTTTGCAGCTTGGCCAGCTCCTCATCGTTGAAGGCCGGTGCGCGCAGTTGGGCGGCCAGCAGGCTGATGACGAGAGGGAAGTCCTTGCGCAGACATTTACCGCTGAAGGACACCATGGTATCGTCGACCCTGAAGGTGAGGGTGGCCCCGACCTCGTCGAGTTTTTGCGCGATGGCAAATTTGTCCTCGGTGGTGGTACCTTTGTCCAACATGCCGCCGACCAGGGAGGGGATGGCGAGGTTGCTTTCAGGGGCAAAGGAATCGCCCGCCGGCAGAGCACCGCAGAAGGTGACCACGTCCCGGACGAGGGTTTTGTAGGCGATCACGTCGATGCCGGCCACCTGGGCGCGCACGGCCTGGTCGGCGACCCTGGCATGCACGGCGGCGGCGAGCAGAAGGGGGGCGATGGCGGCAACGATCAGGCGGCGGGCGGCGGACGGAAAACGAAGGCAGTTCATGGTGCGGTAAATGAGGTGGGGCGGGGCGGGCGGTTTACGGGGTGATGATCTCCGGGGTGCTCAGTGGGATGAACCAGCCGGTGGTGCTTTGGTCTTCGTCGAGGTACTGGTTGGCCACGCGTTTCACGTCGGCGGCGGTCACCTTGCGGATGGCTTCGTCGAGGGTGAGGTAGAGCGTCCACTCGCCGCTGGAAATGTACTCGTTGAGGTTGCTCGCAATGGCAAAGGCGCCGTCGCGCGCGTAGGCCGAGGCGGCCATCAGTTGACTGATCGCCGCGGCGACCTCGGCGTCGGTCACACCGTCCATTTTCACCGTGTAAACCTCGTC
The DNA here is from genome assembly GCA_044338095.1 of Rariglobus sp. Classification (GTDB taxonomy): domain Bacteria; phylum Verrucomicrobiota; class Verrucomicrobiia; order Opitutales; family Opitutaceae; genus Rariglobus. The sequence goes on from JBIIMH010000130.1 coordinate 1,377, forward strand.
GAGCAGAGCAATCTCGGCGTCCTCGGGCTTCACGTCGGGGGCCAGGCTGACGTAGAGGGTGGTCAGCGCCGGATCGCGGAAAAACCCGATGTCGGCATTGACGTTGGTGGCTAGGTTTTTGTCGGTGAGGCCGCGGTAAAGGCGGCTGTTTTTACCGTTGGTGAGGATGGAGCCGAGCACCTGAAGGGCGGGCATGTCGGGGTGTGTGGCGGCGGGGGTTTTGAAGGCGATTCCGACCACGCCGAGACGACCTGCGCGCTTGAGGGTGACGCGGCGCGGGCCGGTCTGGGCGGGCTCCTCGGTGACCACTTGCGGGATGGGGTGGGGGGAGCGCGGGATGGCGCCGTAGTGCTTTTTAACCAACGTGAGCGCGTCTGTGACGTTGATGTCGCCGATGACGGTGGCGGTGGCGTTGTTGGGCCAGTAAAAGGTGTTGTAGAACTCGCGTAGTTTTTCGATGGAGACTTTTTCGATATCGCTGCGCCAGCCGATCGTGGGGTGGTGGTAGGGGTGGGCGATGTAGGCGACGGCGTTGATTTCCTTGTCGAGGGCCTGGATGGGGCTGTTTTCACCGATCTCGAACTCGTTGCGCACCACGGTCATCTCGGGCTGGCGGTCGGACTCGCGCAGCCACAGGTTGCGCATGCGGTCGGACTCGATGGCGACGTAGGCGTCGAGGTGGGCCTTGCCGAGGTTGGCGAAGTAGTTGGTGCGGTCGAGCCAGGTGGTGGCGTTGTAGGTGGCGCCTACGCGTTCGAGCAGCTGGTCGATGCTGTTACCCTTGGCGCGGTTGAAGTTTTCCGTGCCCTTGAACATGAGGTGCTCGAGCAGGTGGGTGGCGCCGGTGGTGCCGCTGACCTCGTTGCGCGAGCCGACGTGGTAGGTGACCATGAAGGTCACCACGGGGGCGGAGTGGTCGGGCAGAACGAGCACCTTTAGGCCGTTGGCGTCGAGGGTGTACTCGGAGATGCCGCCGAGGGTTTTGACGTAGGTGAAGCCGTCGACGCTGGCCGGAGTGGCCGGGGCGAGCGCGGAGTCCGCCGGGCTCATGGTGGAGTCACAGGAATTACAGGCCTGGGCGTGCAGGTAGGCGGCGGGCAGGAGGGCCAGACAAATCAGAAGGCGTAGGTTCATGCAAAAAAGCGGGGGACCACGAGATGCGGGATAAAATTAAACGTGACAGGCAGGCAAGGCGATCGCGGGAGCGGGTGCAAGCGGGAGGTTTCAGATTTGGCCTTTCATAGGCCCGTTCGGCAGTTACGGTCCGGCATATGAGTAAACTGAAGCAGGCGGCAGCGGCCAAGGTGGTTAATTCGGAACGCACGCGCCTGGCGGAGGATGAAGCCCGCACGATGAACTGGAAGCGCTGGGGCCCGTACCTAGCCGAGCGCCAGTGGGGCACGGTGCGCGAGGATTATTCGCCCGACGGCGAGGCCTGGGGCTACTTCACCCACGAGCACGCCTGCAGCCGCGCCTACCGCTGGGGCGAGGACGGTCTCATGGGTATCACCGATCGCGAGGGGCGGTTGTGTTTCTCGGTTGCGCTATGGAACGGCCGCGACGCGCTGCTTAAGGAGCGCCTCTTCGGCCTGTCCAACCCCGAGGGCAACCACGGCGAGGACGTGAAGGAGGAGTATTTTTACCTCGATGCCACGCCGACCCATTCCTACCTGAAGGGGCTTTATAAATACCCGCAGGCCGCCTTTCCCTACGCTCAGTTGCGAGAGGAAAACAGGCGCCGCAATCGCCTTGAGCGCGAGTTCGAATTGGTCGACACCGGGGTGTTTGACCAGTCGCGTTATTTTGACGTGCAGTGCGAGTACGCGAAAAACGCGCCCGACGACATCCTCATCCGTATCACCGTGACCAACCGCGGGCCCGAGGCGGCAAGCGTGCATGTGTTGCCCACGCTCTGGTATCGAAACGTGTGGTCGTGGGGCTGCACGCATGAAGGCTGCGAAGTGAAACCACGCCTGGCCGCCGCCGGCCCGTACGCGGTGGACTGCGACCACGCGACCCTGGGTCGCTTTACCCTCCAGCAGGAGGACGCCGTCCCGCTGCTTTTTACCGAAAACGAAACCAACACCCAGCGGCTGTTTAACTCCCCCAATGCCACGCCGTACGTGAAGGACGCGTTTCACGACTACGTGGTGCGCGGGAACACGGCGGCGGTTAACCCGCTGCAACGCGGCACCAAATGCGCCGCGCACCACGAGGTCACGCTGGCCGCGGGCGAGGCGCGGGTGTTCCGCTTGCGTCTGCACTCGGCCCAGCCCGCCCACGCTCCGGCCAAGGGCGCGGTTTTCGGCAAAAAGTTCGACGCGGTGTTCGACGCGCGCCTGGCCGAGACGGATGCGTTCTACGCCGACTTGCTGGCGGGCGTGAGCGAGGCGAAAGAGCGCGCCGTGGCCCGGCAGGCCTACGCTGGGTTGCTCTGGTCGAAGCAGTTTTATCACTACGTCGTCAAAGAGTGGCTGGAGGGCGATTCGGCCATGCCGCCGCCCCCCAAGGAGCGCAAAAACGCCCGCAACGCCGAGTGGGCGCACCTGTTTAACCGGGACGTGCTCTCCATGCCCGACAAGTGGGAATACCCGTGGTTCGCCGCGTGGGATCTGGCGTTCCACATGATTCCCTTCGCCAAGCTCGACCCCAATTTTGCCAAGTACCAGCTCAACTTGCTGCTTCGCGAATGGTACATGAGCCCGAGCGGGCAGATCCCGGCCTACGAGTACAACTTCTCCGACGTGAACCCGCCGGTGCACGCCTGGGCCTGCTGGCGTGTGTATAAGATGACCGCACCGCGCGGGAAGCGTGACCGCAAGTTCCTCGCGAGCGTTTTCCAAAAACTGCTGCTCAACTTCACCTGGTGGGTGAACCGCAAAGACCCGCACGGCAAAAACCTTTTCGCCGGAGGCTTCCTTGGCTTGGACAACATCGGGGTGTTCGACCGCTCCCGGCCGCTGCCCGCGGGCGGCACGCTCACGCAGGCCGACGGCACCGCTTGGATGGCCTTCTACTGCTCGACCATGCTGGCCATTGCGCTGGAGCTGGCCGACGGCGACCCGGCCTACGAGGACATCGCCTCGAAGTTTTTTGAGCATTTCCTGATGATCGCCGACGCGATGAATCACCTCGGCGGCTCCGGCCTGTGGAACGAAGCCGACGGGTTTTATTATGACCAGTTGGTGCTGCCCGGGGGCCACACCGAACCCGTGCGCCTGCGCTCGATGGTCGGGTTGATCCCGCTCTTCGCCGTGGAGTTCATCGACCAGGACCGGCTCGACGCGCTGCCCGGTTTCGCCAAACGCACGCGCTGGTTTTTAAAGAACCGCCCCGAGCTGGCGCGGCAAATCTCCTACCTCGCCGCAGACGGCTGCGAAAGCAGTTTACTCCTGCTGGCGATCCCGACGCGCGCGCGGCTGGAGCGGGTGCTCAAGCTGGTTCTCGACGAGACGGAGCTGCTCGCGCCCCACGGCGTGCGTTCGCTCTCACGCCGTTACGCCGACCAGCCCTACGAGATGCACCTCGGCGGGGAATCTTATCGCGTTAACTACGTGCCGGGCGACTCCGACACCTGGCTATTTGGAGGTAACTCCAACTGGCGCGGGCCGATCTGGTTTCCGCTCAACTACCTGCTCATCGAGTCGCTGGAACGCTACCACCACTTCTATGGCGACACGATGAAGCTGGAGTTCCCCACCGGCAGCGGGCGGCTGCTCAACCTCGCGGAAATCGCCGCCGAGCTCGGCCACCGGCTGGTATCGTTGTTCACCCCGGATGCCGCTGGACGGCGCCCGGCGTTGGGCGATGATACGCGTTTTGCACACGATCCGCATTGGAAGGAGCTCGTGTTGTTCCATGAGTTTTTTCACGGCGACACCGGAGCTGGATTGGGGGCCAACCATCAGACCGGCTGGACCGCTCTGGTGGCGCGCTTGATCGAGCAGTACCCGACGGAGCCGGTTTAAGGACGGCAGGATTCGAATCGTTCTCGTTCTCTTACTCCTACTCCTGCTCGTTCTTGAATCGAACGGTTCGAAGCTGAGAACGAGTAGGAGTAGGAGAACGAGTACTGAGTGGCCGACGCTCGGCCCGGGCCTCCGAGCTGCAAAATGGGGTCGGGAGCAGCAAAATGGGGGCGGGGCGGAATGGCACTTAGTTAGGCAGGGTAGCCCCAACGGGGTGTCTTACTCTAGACTGGGGCAACGCCCTAGGCATCATAAGGTAACGATAAAAGCCCTGAAGGGGCGGCCTAAGTCAGATACACCGATCAGCCCCCTTATTTAAGTGCAATTCGGGTCTAAGTGCCATTCGGATCGGGGCGTTACATGGCTACATAAACCAATGGACACGAGTAGCAGACGTGAAAATCTGCGTTGAATGTATCCATGTAACGGCCCGACCCCTGGCCTTATCCCGCCGCTA
>JBIIMH010000456.1:0-5788 GCA_044338095.1 Rariglobus sp.
AATCCGTCCCTCGATATCGTCCCCCGCGTATTCATTTTTGGCGCAAAAGCAGCCCCCGGCTACGACCTCGCCAAGAACATCATCCGTGCGATCAACGTGATCGGCGACCGCATCAATCGTGACGTGCGCATCAAGGACAAACTCAAGGTGGTCTTCCTGCCCAACTACCGGGTTTCCCTGGCTGAGCGCATCATCCCGGCAGCGGATCTTTCCGAGCAGATTTCGACTGCTGGCAAAGAGGCTTCCGGCACCGGCAACATGAAGCTCGCCCTCAACGGCGCGCTCACCATCGGCACGCTTGACGGCGCCAATGTTGAAATCGGTGAAGAGGTGGGCGACGACAACATCTTCATCTTCGGCCTGAAGGTGCCCGATGTGGAGGCGCTCGACGCTGCGGGTTATAACCCGTGGAACTACTACGGTAGCGACGAAGAGTTGCGCTCGGTCATCGATTGGCTCGGCTCCGAGTACTTCACGCCCGGCGAGAGCCATGCGTTCGGTTCGCTCCACCACAGCCTGCTCGATGGTGGCGACCCCTACAAGGTGCTCGCCGATTATCGCGCCTACGTCCAAGCGCACGAACGCGTTGACGCGGCTTACCGCGACAAGTCGCGTTGGGCCAAGATGGCGATTCTCAACACAGCGCGCGTCGGCAAATTCTCCAGCGATCGCACCATCCGCGAATACGCCAAGGACATCTGGAGCCTGCCGCCCGTTTCGGTCGTCGCCTGCTGCCAATAAAACATATTAGGCTGAAGGCTGTGGAAAGCCTGCTCTCAGTGCTGGAGTTCAATTTATGAAATTTGAACCCCAGCACAGTTGTAGCTATGCCTATAACGTGCCCAATTCGGGGTAGGATTGTTTAAGTGATGAAACGTTGTATTCATGGAGGGTTAAACATGCCCCATGGCTCCAAATACGTGAACGGGCTACTTGGGTAACCACCTTCACCCTGATGCCCCCCCCGCGTACCTACTCAGTGAAACGGATTACGTGAAATCCATTGCCTCGCGCATCAATGCCACGACGACTGCCACCTCTTAGTTCGAATTACATTTTACATCATGAGTCGTGAAACGTGTTACCGATGTTTTTGGCCTAAATCGCTGTGCTGGTGCCCATCGATCACGGCGATGCCATCGAAAACACGTTTCGTTTTCCTCATGCACCCAAAGGAATTCAAGCACGAGAAAGCCGCCACCGGAAGGCTCACACACCTTTGCCTGGCCCAAAGCGAAATCCACATGGGCGTGGGCTTCGATGACCACGAATCCGTCCAGGCGCTGATTCACGATCCACGTAACTTGCCCATGCTCGTGTATCCGAGTGCAGGGGCACGCAATCTATCCAAAGGCGATCTCCAAGCCGCCGACATTGGCGATCGGCAGCTGGTGGTTTTCTTACTCGATGCAACGTGGTCGCTGGCGAAAAAAATGCTGCGCCTCAGTACCTCGCTGCAAAGGTTGCCACGCCTCATGTTCACGCCCTCGGCACCGAGTCGCTACGTGATCAAACAACAACCCGTGGAAGGCTGCCTTTCGACACTGGAAGCGACCCACGAACTTCTCCTCGCATTACAACGCTCCGGTCTCGACGATTACCCGATGCCGGAACAATTGCTCGGGCTATTCGCCCGAATGCAGGATTATCAACTCACCTGCGCACGCGATCCGTCGCGCGAAGGCTATCGGCGGAAGGCCTACAGTGCCCCAGCTGACCGGATCCGGCCTCAAGACAGCACCGAGGCCCGTCGCACCCGTTTATTCAATTTAACTGCCACACATCAAAATACCCCGCCTGGGCCCGGCGGAAGTGACGCCTGATTAAAGGCCGCCGCTTCCACCCTACGTGGGCCGTCATTACGACAGCGTTTGGATGATCTTAACGATCGGCAAGAACAAGGCGATCACGATGGTGCCCACAACGACCGCCATGAAAACGATCATGATCGGTTCAATAATCGAGGTGAGACCTGCAACCGAGTTATCCACCTCATCATCGTAGGTGTCGGCGACACGATTAAGCATCTCGGGGAGAGCGCCGGTTTCTTCACCGACCTCAATCATCGAGGTAACCATGGACGGAAACACGCCGGTCGAATCAAGCGGACGGGCAACATTGTCACCTTCCTTAACTCGATCATGAACCAAGTTAAGCGCGTCAGATACATGAACATTACCCGAAGTATCGCGAGTGATGAGCAGGGCCTGGAGGATAGGCACGCCGGAAGCCAGCAAGGTGCCCAGCGTGCGTGTGAAACGGCTAATCGAAGACTTAAGGAAGAGCGGCCCAACACCAGGCGCATTCAGCAGTACCCAGTCAACTGCACGCGTGCCATTTACCGTTTTGTGCCAGGCTTTAAAGCCGAAATAACCAACCGCTCCAATACCAATAGTAAGGATAATATTGTCTTTAACAAAGTTACTAACCGCAAGAACTGCAAGTGTTAGCGCCGGCATCGTTTGCCCCTTTAACATGCCCGAGAAAATTTTCTCGAACTGCGGAATCACAAAAACCATGAGTGCACCGACAATAGCGACGGCCACGAATACAATGATCACGGGGTAGGTCATGGCTGCCTTAACCTTGCCCTTGATTTTTTCGGATTTTTCCATGAATCGCGACAAGCGATCCAATGTGGTGCCGAGTACGCCACCGGCCTCACCGGCCTTTACCATATTAATATAAAGACGATCGAAAACCTTAGGGTGCTGGAGAAGTCCATCGGAGAAATTTCCGCCCGAACGGATGTTGTCCACCAGCGAATCAATCACCTCTTTAAAGAGAAGATTTTTCTCTTGGCGGGACAGTGTCTCCAAGCTCCGCATGATCGGCATCCCTGCATTCACGAGCGTGGCCAACTGGCGGGTGAAAACCGTCAGCGCCTGATTACTAAGAATACGGCCAAAGGTAATGCCCGGCTTTTTCTTTTTAACCGTGCCAGCCGCAACCTTAACCGGGGAACCCGATGCTTTTTTAATCTCTTTTTTGGCAACGGCTACCGGCTTGGCACTGGCTGCTTCAACGGCGATGGACGTCGGGATTAGCCCCATGGACTTTAAATCAGCGGAAGCTTGCTCGGCTGATACGCTTTCAACGATACCTTTCTTTTCTTTTCCTGATGCGGACTCGATAGCACTGTAGGTAAATTTAGTCATGTTTGGGGTGATGGATCAAATGTGGTAATTTCATGTAGTACAGAACTGGAAGTAAACTCATTAGGTGTACTTCACGATTTCCTCGATGGACGTCGCGCCGTCGAAAATTGCACGTAAGCCGTCATCTCGAAGGGTGCGCATTCCCTGCTCCAGCGCCTTTTGTTTGATAACCAAGGTCGAGGCGCGCGACACAACCAAGTCACGCACGCCCTCACTCATGCGAAGCCACTCGTAAACGCCCATACGGCCCTTATACCCGCTGTTGCTGCAAATATCGCAGCCCTTGCCATAGAAGAACTCGCGATTACCGATATCCACCGGGTCAATGCCGAGTTGCTGCAAGAGCACTGCCGGTGGTTCATAAGCCGTTCGGCAGGACTTGCAGATGCGGCGAACAAGGCGTTGCGCCAGCACCGCCTCAAGTGATGAAGCGATAAGGAACGGTTCAACGCCCATGTCGACCAGACGCGTAACGGCACCCGAGGCGTCGTTGGTGTGAAGGGTTGAAAGCACCAAATGTCCGGTTAACGCAGCTTGGATGGCGATCTGCGCCGTCTCCAAGTCGCGGATTTCACCTAACATGATGACGTCGGGATCTTGGCGCAGGAATGATCGCAGCGCAGCGGCAAAACTTAAGCCGACATTATGATTGACCGGCACCTGCATGATTCCCTCGATTTCATACTCCACGGGATCCTCGGCTGTAAGAAGCTTAAGGTCCGGAGTATTAATCACGCGAAGTGCTGAATAAAGCGTAGTCGTTTTGCCCGATCCGGTCGGACCGGTAACGATAAAAATACCATTGGGCCGCTTAATGATTTCATTAATGCCATCATATACATCCGTCGGCATACCGAGCGCGGAAATATCCAATTGCACGGCCGATTGGTCGAGCACGCGCAATACAATCGATTCGCCGAATTGTGTTGGCAGCGTCGAGACACGAAGATCGACCTGGCGGCCACCAATAGTGAGTTTAATACGGCCGTCCTGGGGGATACGCCGCTCGGCAATATTAAGACCGGCGAGAACCTTAATACGGGAGCCTATGGGCAACGCGAGGTGCGGTGGCGGCGGGGCCATTTCATAGAGCGCTCCATCGATACGATAACGAATCTTAAACTCGTGCTCAAAGGGCTCAAAATGTATGTCCGATGCCTTGTCGCGAATTGCCTGTCCAATCACCAGATTAACGAAGCGAATGATTGGGGTTTGGCCGGCCATCGACTCCAAATCGTGGGCCGAAAGATCCTTGCCGCCTTTACCTAGACCGTCATGGTCATCGACCGATATCTCCTTGAGGAGATCATCGATGGTGGCATCGTCTTCTCCATAATGAAGTTTTAGCAACCCCTCGACGCGGCCTGGATCAACCACCACTAGGCGCACATCCTTGCCGAGGGCAAAGGTGAGGTCATCGATCACCTGATTATTAAAGGGATCGATAGCCATTAAATCGATGCTCAGGGTATCTGACCGCACCGGAACCACACCGTACATACGGGCTAAGTTGGCCTGAATTGAACCAGCAACTTCGTTCGTAATATCACCGATATTACCCTCCAGGTACTCCAATCCCAAGTGCTCCGCGATCTTACGCAGGAGCATCTCCTTATCCAGTAATCCCATCTCAATAAGGAGCGTAGCAATCGGTTTGCCCGTGGCTTTATGCTCTTCATTGAGGTCATTAAGCGTTGCGGGCGCGACCAGATGCTGATCACGGCAAAGCTCGAGAATAGTATAACTGTGGCTTTCAAACATAGGGGTAGAACCGGAAAAACCGAGGTTAAGCGCAGATACGATTTATTGTTAGAGTTTGCGGAGTTCGGCGCCCATCGCGAGGAGTTTCTCGCGCATGACCAAAACATCCTGAGCCTTGTCGAGTGCCTCATCGGCTGAAACCAACTCGTTGTTAACCAAACTCATCAGGTGGGAGTCCATGGTGATCATGCCGAGGTTGGCCCCCGTTTGAATATCAGAGGAAATACGGAACGTTTTATTCTCACGAATCAGCGCAGCGATCGAGTTGGTGTTAACCATGATCTCATAACCGGCAATTCGTCCGCCGCCTATTTTTCGGCACAAAACTTGGGAAATGACCGCTACGATCGATGAGGCGAGCTGCGTGCGAATCATGTCCTTCATATTGGCAGGAAATGCATCGACGATACGGTCAATCGTTTTTGCCGCGCCATTGGTATGAAGGGTTCCAAACACAAGGTGGCCCGTTTCAGCAGCGCTAATGGCGGCTTCAATCGTCTCCAAGTCGCGCATTTCACCCACCAATAAAATATCGGGGTCTTGCCGTAACGCGCGACGAATGGCCTCGGAGAAACTGGGAACGTCTACGCCCACTTCACGTTGCGTGACGATACAGTGTTTGTGGGGGTGGTAATATTCAATCGGATCCTCGATGGTGATAATGTGGCCATCACGGGTCTCGTTAATATAATTCACCATCGAAGCCAAGGTGGTCGACTTGCCAGATCCGGTCGGACCCGTTACCAAAATCAAACCACGGGGACGATAGAGTAGTTCGCGCACTTTATCGGGCAGGCCGATCTCGCGAAGACTAAACATTTTATTAGGGATCTGGCGAAGCACCAAACCGTAATTTCCCTTGGCCCGCA
>JBIIMH010000131.1:0-5770 GCA_044338095.1 Rariglobus sp.
GCAGACTGGAAGTCTCCGCTACTTGCGCGGCCCAGCCATTACCCGGTCAATTCAGCCGGTCACGCCAGTAACCGGGGCGGCGCTTGAAGTGGGCAACAGCCAGGATGACGATGAGATCGGGCTTTTCCACGTAGAGAACGGCGTAGGGAAAGACTTCGCTCAAGTGCCGCCGCACGGGCGAAGCAACGATGCGGTAAAGCCGGGGTGCCGCACACACATCGGACACCAGTCGGTGGATTTCATCGTAAAGCCTTCCGGCCAACGCCTCGCTTTCCTCCCGATAGAAATCAAGCGCCTCGGCAAAATCCGCCTCCGCTCCCTCTTCAAAAAACCAAGGTTTCACCGGCCAATGCGTTGACGCATCCGGGCCATGACTTCCTCGCCGGGGAGCAGTTGGGATTGACCGCTCTCAACCGCCGCCAAACGGCTCAGGGCGAGTTGATTCCATGAGTCCTCCACTTCTGAAGAAGCCTCGCCGTGCATGGCCAGTCCGAGACGGTCGAGCAGTTCGGCGCGCAGGTCTTGAGGTAACAGCCGGGCTTCCGACACGAGTTGGTCAACGGTCATGCTCATGGCTGCAAAGCTGCGGGTTTCGTGCCGCTGGGCAAGACCACTGTTGGTTTCGCAACACCGTGCGGATGAAAGCGGGGGGGCCGTGCGCAGAGGGGAGTATTTACAACGGGTAATCACCACTCTGAGATCCCCGATTTTTAACCCCTTCAGGGCACTGATCTTCACTGATAAAACAGGAAGGTGCTGCCCGGAACTTCGGGGGGGGGGAAAATGACCTAAAAAACTGCTTCTGCTGGCTTGGTTTTCATGTCCGATATCAGTGAATATCAGTGATCATCAGTGGTTAACTCGGCTCGAATTCCGACCGTGATTACGGCTCAGGCGGGGATTTGGCCGTTAAATTCGTCGAGGTATTCTCTGAGAATCAGGGTATTCAGGGCCTTGAGGCTCGTGGTATCGAGAGCGAAGCCGTGGGCGGGGCTGCCGAATTGTTCGACGACGAGGCGCAGTAACTCGCGTTCGGTGTAGGCGGAGTTGGTGAGCAACTGGGCGTTTTGAAAAATCTTGGCGTCGGCCTTGGTTTTGAGGGCGGTGAGCGCGTCGAAGAGTTTGCGCTCTTTGCCGCTGACGTCGGGCATTTTCTCCAGGAGGCGCTTGTGGAGGCGGGCGTATTTGGCGTCGTTGGTGTACTTGGCGCGCAGGAGCTGGTTGGTGCGCTCGAGCTCGCGGGCGCGGAGGTGGATCGACGTGAGCACCTCGATGTTGGCGGCCATATCCGCCTGGGTGATCTCGCTGAGCTTTTTCTTCTTAAACAGGCGTTCGAGCTCGTCCTTGAGGGAGACAAACACGGGGTCGCGCGGATCAAAGTTGGCGAGGAGGGTTTCGCGGGTCTTGCGCAGGATCTCCTTGAGTTCGTCGGCGATGCGCAGTTCGTCCTCGGCGACCTTGCGGAAGGTGAAGAGCACGCTTTCGAGGGCGACGTTGAGGATGTTGGTGCTGTCGTGGCCGTCTTCGAGGGCGATCTTTTGGTTAATCAGGTCGAGGCGGTGCTGGGCCTCGGAGGCGAGCTGGTTGAGTTTTTTGAAGTCGAGGGATTCGAGCAGCTCGTAGCGGCCGGAGAGACGGATGACGTTGTACAGCTCGCGAGCGGTGGTGAGCGCCTTGACGACCGCGAGCATCTGCGTGCGGTCCTGAATCTGGCTGATCTGCTGGGAGAAAATTTCTGCGTTCCGGGTGTTGAACGGGAAAAGCGCGTCCTTGATGGCGTCGAGGTCGGTGGCGATCTCCTCGGGGGATTTGAAGAGCTGGTCGTAGTGCTGCATCTCGTCGCCGAGCTCGCTTTGGAGTTCGTCGAAGTAGAGCCGGTTGGTTTTCTCGAATTCGGCGGAGATGTCGGCGAAATCGACGACGTAGCCGTAGCGAAAGGTTTTGTAGGTGCGGTTAACGCGGGTGAGGGCCTGCAGGAGATTGTGCGACTTGATGAGGCGGCCGAGGTAGAGCTTCTTGAGGCGCGGCGCGTCAAAGCCGGTCAGCAGCATGTTGTAGACGAAGAGCAGGTCGATTTTGCCCGCCTTGAAGTCCTCGACCTCCTGCTTGCGCGAGTCCTTGGTGCCGACGTCGTGGAGGATAAGGGCGGCGGTTTTGACCGCGCTTTTTTGCGGCTTCGGGGAGCGGAAGGCGGATTGACCCTCGGCAGCCAGCGGCAGCGCCTCCTCCAAGACGAACGGGATGGGCGCATCGGCGGGGTTGGGGACGGGCGCGTATTTGAGGGCGAAGAGCTCGGCCATTTTTTTGGCCTGGGCGGCGGAATCGCAGATCACCATGGCACCCATGCCGGTGTCGCCGTGGAGCACGCGGGCCGCCTCGAAATCGCGGACGATGTAAGCGAGCATCGGCTCGACGAACTTTTCGTGGGCGTAGATGAACTCGCGGTTGCCACTGCCCTTGAGGATTTCGATCTCAGTCAACGCCTGGGTGAGCTGGTGCTTGTATTCGGTGGTGATGGCCTCGCGGATGAGCCGGAGGGTGTAGCCGTCTTTGATCGAGGCGTTGTAGTAGTATTTGTGGATGTACCCACCGAAGAGCGCGCGGGAGTTGTAGTCATCGCCCAGCAGAGGCGTGCCGGTGAGGCCGATCTTGATGGCGAGGGGATCGGATTCGTTGAGGTTGGCGAGGAAGCTGCCCTTGGGGTTGTAGCTGCGGTGGACCTCGTCGAGGAAGTAGACGCGCTGGAGCTGGATATTGTAATCCGAGGCGCGGACCACGTTGGGGTCTTCCTCGAATTTCTGGATGTTAACGACCGTGATCTCCAATTTACCGGAGTCGTTGTGAATGGCCTGGGTGGATTTGATGTCCTGGGCGAACTCGGTGCGGGAATCGACCTCGTGGACCACGAGGCCCCGGCTGCGGAATTCGCGGGCGGCCTGGATGAGCAAGTCGATGCGATCGACGATGAAGTAAAACTTGGGGATGACGCCCTTGCGCTGATAGTAGTCGGTGAGGTGGCGGACGTTGTAGTAGGCGAGCGCGGTTTTACCGCTGCCTTGGGTGTGCCAGATGATGCCCTTGCGCGTGCCACTGTTGATTTTGGCCTCGATGGCATGCGTCGCAAAAATCTGCGGGTAACGCATGACGTGTTTCTCGAAGCCGTTGAGGCCGCGAACGTAGGCGATGCCGTAGCGAAGCAGGAAGGCGAGGCGCTGCGGGCAAAACAGAGAGGTGCTGAGGCGGTTGGTCGGAGAATCGGGGCGGCTGTTGCTGGCGTATTCGGGCGCGTGCTTGAGCGCGTGGAGGTTGTTGTCGGCGAGGATCAGGGCTTCTACCTCGGTATCGACGGGCGGCAACACCGGCAGGGCGGACGGGTTCTCCTCGCGGAAGTAATTGAAGCTGGGTTTGCCATAAGAGCTGGTGGCGTAGAAGGCGCCCTCGATCGGTTCGGGCGAGCTGTCGTCATACTCCATGTTGTTGGAGAACATCATGAGCTGAGTGATGTTGATGAAGCGGCGGAATTTGGGGTTCTGCGAGCGCGTGGCGATGCGGGCGTGCTCGGCGAGGATGCCGTCGCGGTTGTTGGGCTTTTTGACCTCAATGAAGGCCAGCGGCAGGCCGTTGATCAGCAGCGTAATGTCGGGGCGGAATTCCTCGTCGCCGTTGAGGCAGGGCAGCTCGGTGGCGACGTTGAAAGAGTTTGCGGTGAAGTCTTCGAAATCGACGAGTTTGACCCCCGAGGGGCTGAGCAGGCGCTCGTGGAAGGCTTTACCGAGGTCTTCGTTGTCGAGTAACTGGGAGACCTCTTGCAGGGTGCGCGCGATTTCGTCGGACGTGGCGGCCGGGTTGATGCGCTGAAGGCTGTCTTTGAAGACAGCGGGAAAGATATTGGACGTGGGGTCCCAGGTTGCGCCGGTGAGGGAGAGATAGCGGTAGCCCAGGCGGGTGAAGTGAACGAGCGCAGGGATTTTAACCCGGGAGTCTTCGTTGAACTTCATTTTTGTGTTTTTATCGGGACCGGAAATACGGAACGCGCCGGATTTGATGGGGCGCAGCCGCAAATCGCGCAACGGTGGATTCGTGACGACTTGGGATCTGAACGGCTTCCATACATTTTTAGCGGAAATCACACCCAAAGGTTTACCGCTTTGAACTGAGCGGGCACTTTCGGCTCTCCGGCGTGGTCTCTGCGATGGGCGCGGCCATGCCTCGGTCCGCGCAACCGAACCCTTCTCCCGTCCGTTCCCCACCCTTTACCCAATGAAAAAGCCCGCCTCCCTGCCCCGCGAAACCCTGCGCCAGCGCTTCGGCTTCGACGCGTTTCGCCCCGGTCAGGAAGCCGTCATCACCCACCTGCTCGCCGGGCGCTCCTCGCTCGCCGTTTTCCCCACCGGCAGCGGCAAAAGCCTGTGCTACCAACTCCCCGCCCTGCTCTTCGACGGCCTCACCGTCGTCGTCTCCCCGCTCATCGCGCTGATGAAGGACCAGACCGACTTCCTCCAGGCACGCGGCATCGCGGCGGCCCGCCTCGATTCGAGCCTTTCGCGTGAGGCGTTTGAGGCGATCCAGGACGCACTGCGCGCTCGCACCTTAAAACTGCTGTACGTCGCCCCCGAGCGCTTTTCCAACGAGCGCTTTCTCGCCCGCCTCAAGACCCTCAAAATAGACCTGCTGGTCATCGACGAGGCCCACTGCATCTCCGAATGGGGCCACAATTTTCGCCCTGATTACCTGAAACTGGCGCGTTTTTCCCGCGAGCTCCACGTCGGCCGCGTGCTCGCGCTGACCGCCACCGCCACGCCGGCGGTGGCCCAGGATATTTGCAAAGCCTTCGCCATCGAACCGGCCGCCCACGTGCACACCGGTTTTTACCGGCCCAACCTCACCCTGCGCGCCACCGCCTGCGCACCGGATAAACGCCTGAGCGTGCTACTGGAGCGCCTGCGCACCCGCCTCAAGGGCCCGGCCATTGTGTACGTTACCCTGCAAAAAACCGCCGAAACGGTCGCCGCCGCGTTGGCCAAAGCCGGGTATCGAGCCGAAGCCTACCACGCCGGCATGGAACCGGCGGCGCGCGAGGCCGTGCAAAACCGCTTCATGGCCGGCGACGACACCGTGGTGGTGGCGACCATCGCCTTCGGCATGGGCATCGACAAAGCCAACATCCGCTCGGTCTACCACTACAACCTGCCCAAAAGCATCGAGAACTACGCCCAGGAAATCGGCCGCGCCGGTCGCGACGGCAAACCCTCGCAATGCGAAATCCTTGCCGCCGGCGAGGACCTCACCGTTTTGGAAAACTTCACCTACGGCGACACCCCGACGAAGGAAGCGCTGCGCGATTTGCTCAAGGAACTCCTCGATGGGCGCAAAACGGGCGCGATGTTCGACGTTTCCACCTACGAGCTTTCCGGCCGCCACGACATCCGCCAACTGGTCGTCTCCACCGCGCTCACCTACCTCGAACTCAACGGCCTGATCGCCGCGACCAGCCCGTTTTACACCACCTACCAGTGGAAATTCCACCGCGCCCCCACCGACGTGCTGGCGCGCTTCGACCCGGACCGGCGCACGTTTCTGCAAAAGCTTTTCGGCCTGGCCAAGGCCGGGCGCACCTGGAACTCGGTCGATCTGGCGGCGGCGACTGAGGCGCTTGGCGGGGACCGTGAGCGCATCGTCAAAGCGCTGACCTACCTGGAGGAAAAAGGTGACCTGGAACTGCAAGTCGCCGGCGTGCGCCAAGGCTACCGCGTGGTGAGCGCACCCGGCG
>JBIIMH010000454.1:0-5768 GCA_044338095.1 Rariglobus sp.
GAATGTCCGTGACGTAGCCGAACAGCATCTCGAGCGGAACATTCGAGTTGATGATGCATGCCGAGTTCTTGGACTCCATGCCGTTGATACGACCCCGACGACGGTTTATGTCGCCGATCAAGTCGCCTTGATAATCTTCAGGGGTCGTCACTTCAACTCCCATGATGGGTTCAAGCAGGATGGGCTTAGCGGCCTTCATCGCATCCTTGAACGCGAAGATACCTGCCATCTTGAACGCCATTTCCGAGGAGTCGACGTCATGGAATGAGCCGTCGACAATGCGAATGATGACATCCACCACGGGATAACCAGCGACAACGCCATTGTTGGCTGCCTCGATGATACCTTCCGTGGACGGTTTGATGAACTCCTTAGGAATTGAACCACCAACGGTTTCGTTGATGACCTCAACGCCCTTACCCTTTTCATTGGGCTCCATCTTAATGACGACATGGCCATATTGCCCCTTACCGCCCGACTGACGGATGAATTTACCTTCACCATCAGCCGAACCCGTGATCGTCTCACGGTAAGCGATCTGCGGCTTGCCAGACGTTGCCTCCACCTTGAATTCGCGCTTCATGCGATCCAAGATGATTTCCAAATGAAGCTCGCCCATGCCGGCAAGAATCGTTTGACCGGTGTCAACGTCCGTCTTTACGCGGAGCGTAGGATCTTCGGCAACCAAACGCTGCAGCGCATTGCCCAGTTTCTCTTGGTCAGCCTTTGAGTTGGGCTCAATGGACATGGCGATCACCGGCTCAGGGAAGGACGGCGGCTCGAGGCGAACGTCGTAATCCTCATTGCACAGGGTGTCACCGGTGATGACTTCCTTAACACCAACCAGCGCACAAATATCGCCCGAATAAGCGGTCTCAATTTCTTCGCGATCCATGGCGCGCATGAGCACGAGACGGGAAACGCGCTCCGAGCGACGGGTACGGGGATTGTATAGGGGCGTACCCTTTTGCAGGGTCCCCGTGTAAACGCGATAAAACACCAGTTTACCGACGAACGGGTCAGTCCAGAGCTTGAACGCTAGCCCAGCGAGTTTAGCACTGTCGTTAACGGTGACTGAAACCTCTTCCCCATCGGTGTTTTGCCCCTTCATCGGGGGAACGTCGAGCGGGCAGGGAAGGAAGTTTACCACGCAGTCGAGCAGGCGTTGAACGCCCTTTTTCTTGAAGGCAGAACCGGGAATCACGCCGGTGAACTTCATCGACACGGTGGCCTTACGGACGGCGAGCAACAAGGCGTCAGCGGTGATCTCTAGGCCATTGAGATAGTTGTCTGCGAGTACATCATCGAAATCGGAAGCGGCTTCGATCAGTTTCTCGCGGTATTCCTTTGCTTGAGCCGCGTACTCAGCGGGAATCGGGTGGATCTTCGGATCAAGATCCATGTTCATGGGATCTTCAAAGTAGTAAGCGACGTTCTGCACGAGGTCGATCAGACCCGTGAAGTTTTCCTCCTTACCGATTGGAATGAAAAGGGCGTGAGCATTTGCACCCAGCTTCTCACGCATTTCGGAAATGGCGCGGAAGAAATCGGCACCGACGCGGTCCATCTTATTGATGAAGGCAACGCGGGGAACGCCGTACTTGTTGGCTTGGCGCCAGACCGTCTCGGACTGGGGCTGCACGCCGGCAACGGCGCAGAACACAGAAACCGCACCGTCGAGAACGCGCATCGAGCGCTCAACCTCAGCCGTGAAGTCCACGTGGCCGGGGGTGTCGATGATGTTAACGCGCTGCTTGATTCCCTTCCATGGACCGCACGAGGCGTTCCAGGCGCAGGAAATAGCAGCGGCGGTGATCGTGATACCACGCTCACGCTCCTGCTCCATCCAATCGGTCACCGCAGTGCCTTCGTGCACTTCGCCCATCTTGTGCACGCTGCCCGAATAGAACAGAATGCGTTCGCTGGTGGTGGTCTTGCCGGCGTCAATGTGCGCGACAATACCGATGTTACGAGTCCACTCGAGAGGGAAGGGACGGTTCTTGGAGTTAACCGAAGAAACCTTCGACTTGTCGGTGACGATAGAAATGACAGGAGCTTCAGACATGGGTGGTAATGAACTGACGGATTACCAACGGAGGTGGGCGAAGGCGCGATTGGCCTGGGCCATCTTGTGGGTGTCTTCCTTCTTCTTAACAACAGAACCGGTGTTGTTGTAGGCGTCGACAATCTCGGAAGCCAGAGCGTCCTTCATGGGAACACCCTTGCGGCCCGAAGCAGCGGTGACGATCCAGCGGAGCGCGAGGCTCTCTTGGCGCTCGTAGGAGATTTCCACGGGAACCTGGTAGGTAGCGCCACCAACGCGGCGGCTCTTGACCTCGAGACGAGGACGGGCGTTTTCCAACGCGCCGATCATCAAATCAACGGGATCACCCTTTTCGAGTTTCTCGGAGACCTTCTCAAACGCACCATAGACGATGCGCTCGGCGGTGTTCTTCTTGCCGTCTTCCATGACGACATTGACGAGATGGGCAACCAGCGTGCTGTTATAACGGATGTCCGGAGCGGCTTGGCGCTTATCGGCTTTGTGACGGCGTGACATGGATATGGTTCTCGGTTAAATTACTTCTTGGGAGCGGCCTTGGCGGCCTTCGGACGCTTGACACCGTACTTCGAACGGCTGCGGCGGCGTTTTTCAACACCGGTGGCGTCGAGGGTACCACGGACGATGTGGTAACGAACACCAGGCAAGTCCTTAACGCGGCCACCGCGCACGAGCACAATGGAGTGCTCCTGGAGGTTGTGGCCCTCGTCAGGAATATAGGAGATCACTTCGCTACCATTCGTCAGGCGAACCTTGGCGACTTTACGGATAGCGGAGTTCGGCTTCTTAGGGGTGCGGGTCATGACCTGCACGCACACGCCGCGACGGAAGGGGTTGCCTGAGAGCGCGGGGGACTTGGATTTCGCACGAATTTGGCGACGTCCCTTGCGTACGAGTTGGTTGATGGTGGGCATATCGAAGTATGGCTATGAAATGAGAAAAGAGGCGGAAGCTACCAAGCCCGAGGTCACCGGCAAGAAGATTTTGGATAAATTGTTGACTCCCCTCAAAAGCACTTCTTCCCCCGATGCTTCTTCACCCTGCCTTAACCCACTCCATTGCAAGTAACCTAAACCCAATTCAGCCAGCATTGCATCCGCCCTTGGCACCCAAAGCAGTTAGCACTGATTTCCGTCCGGTAATAAAGGCCTACGTGTGCTCCCCTGCTTCGGCTAATCGATTTAGTGCTTAAAGTCGGCGCGTTTTTCTCCGGTATTAAACTACGCCGCTGTATTCCGCCAAAACCGAAACATCCGCCTCCACCGCCTGCAACTCGCCCAACCGCTCAACTGCACCCATGCGGCGCACCGCCCAGACTGCATGGGCCCGCACCACAGGTGAAGCGTGACCAGCCAATGCCACCAGTGAATCCAGGCACTCGACCGCACCAGTATTCGCCGCCATAATACAGGCGTTGCGCAGCAGCCCCGCCAGCTTCACCCGCTTGATTGCCGTGTCCTTGAATACCGCCGCAAAGCGCTCTGGCGTCAGCTCGAGGACCTCCCTTAGCGGCATGTCCGCCAGCCCGTAACGCGCCGCCAGCAGCACCTGACGGCCGGCCTGCGCAAAGCGGTTCCACGGACACACCTCCAGGCAGGTATCGCAGCCGTAAATTCGCCGCCCAATCCCCACTCGCAGTTCGCGCGGGATAATCCCTTTGTTTTCAATTGTCTGGTACGACACGCAGAGCCTCGCATCGACCACCCCTGGCTCTGGCAACGCCTGCGTCGGACACGCGTCCATGCAGCGCGTGCACTTTCCGCACAATAATCCCGGCTCAAGCTCCCGTCCGGCCGCCTCTTTTCGCACCGGCTCATCGGGCTCGAACTCCAGCGTTGTCAAGATCGCGGCGAGGAACAACCAGTTGCCGTGTCGACGCGATATCAACATGCCGTTTTTACCGATAAACCCCAACCCCGATTTGGCCGCCCAGCCGCGTTCGATCACCGGGCCTGTATCCACATAATAACGATAATCCGCAGCCGTCACCACGCCGAGTTCCTCCAGCACTTTTCCCGCGTCCACCAGCGCCGCTTTAATCGTCTCGTGGTAATCATCGTAGAGCGCATAGCGGGCCCATACGGACCGCGTTCCCGAGTTTCCGTCCATCGGATCCCCGCCTTGGTGTCCCTGCAGTGCTCCAGTCGGCGGCAGGTAATTAACCCCGAGCATGATCACCGAGCGTGCGCCAGGCTGCACCAAAGTCGGGTCACTGCGCTTGGGAACACTTCGCTCCATCCAGTTCATTTCCGCATGGTAACCGGCCGCGATCCAATCACTCAGGCGCGGCCCGAAACCGCTCTCCACGCGGGCAAATCGCACCTCATCGAATCCCAGCGCGTGCAGTCGCGCCCGCACTGCCTCGCGCTCAACCGCCATGCGCCTGCTTCCGGTTCACTTCCCGCGAAAACTCCACGGCTTCCCGCCGGTACGCGCGCAGCACGTGTTGCATGATGTCGAGCATCGGCCGCCCGTCGGTCAGGATCACCGTGCCCGCCTTGCTGTAAATGGGTTCGCGCGCCGCGTACAACGTGCGGATGCGCTCCATGGGGTCGGCCACGTCAAGCAGCGGCCGGTTGCGATTGCCCTGCGTTCGCCGCATGACGGTTTCCATTGTTGCATGCAGGCAAATTACCACACCGCGCTCGCGCAGCGCAGACGCCATGCCTGGCTGAACCACTAAACCACCGCCGCAGGCCACCACCGCGCGGGTTGCCGCATGTCCGCCAAAAATAAAGTCGTGCTCCATCTTCCGAAACGCCGCCTCACCGTCCTCCTCAAAAATCTGGGGTATCGACCTGCGCTGAATGCGCTCGATTTCGTGGTCGCTGTCGAGCAACGCGAACCCCAATCGGTGCGACACGATCCGCCCGATGGTGGTCTTGCCGGTTCCCATGAACCCGACCAGATAGAGATTAACTTCGCTGGGTGACATAGCTCGTCATCCACCCAACCCGCACTGCGGCTCATTGCCAAACCCGAAAAAGATTATCCGCTCTGCCCTGCCCCAGCCTTTGTCTGATTGGCTTCTTTTTAATTCACTACGCCACCCGTTAAAATCGCCAAACGAAGCGAACGCCCCTCGCTTTGGCCCGCTCCACAACCAAGCTCGCGCAAAATCCCGCACTTCGGCCCGCTAATTGCTTAAAGCATCCACACCTCACGTTCTCCCCCTTTCCGAATGAAGCTCAAAGTCTCCCACCTCACCCGCTACGAATATGCCCGCGAGGTTTCCTATTCGCCCCACTTGCTTTACATGCGCCCCCGCGACAGCGCCCTCCTGCGGGTGAACCACTTTAAGTTCAACATTTCACCCGATGCCAAGGTCGTCTGGACGCGCGATTGCTCCGACAATCTCCTCGCTTGGGCCCATTTCTGGGAGCGCTCCCCCAACCTGAGCATCCGCTCCGAGTTCGAGGTGGAAACCCTCGAAACCAACCCGTTCGACTTCATCCTCAAACCTTACGCGTTCACCGCACCGTTTGAATACGAGGAGCTCCACCGCTTCACACTCGCGCCCTACCTCGCGCAACCCTTCGGTGAAACCCAAGCCATTTTGCGCAACTGGCTGAATGTCCACTTCGTCGACCGTCCCAAGGAAACCGTGCCCTTCTTAGTCGCGCTCAACACCCTCGTCCACACCTCGCTTTCCTACACCCGACGCTACGAGCGCGGTATCCAACCTTCACACACCACGCTTCAACTG
>JBIIMH010000132.1:0-5759 GCA_044338095.1 Rariglobus sp.
GACTGAGAAATTTTGCAAAACTCGTGCCAGCCCATGGCAGCGTGCGTCAATGCGCATTTATTTTTTTTCACAAGGAGTTCACCAGGCGGAATCGGAAAACCTCTTGGTTGTCGGATGCATTTGGCGTCAGACTTTCCGGCTTGGTTTATCAGTGTTCATCAGTGCCAATAAGTGGTTAAAAACTCCGTTTCCGATCGAACAACCCAATCCAAGTTAACCACTTATGAGCACTGATACTCACTGATGCGGGAGTGGCACCATTTGGCATCCAAAGAAATACAAACGAACCGGTTTAACCGCTAACGACTTCGATAACTCAAAAACCGCCGAATTACTCGGCTCGGCCTAGCTTGTTAACTCGTTCTATTGAATTGGTTTGTTGCTAGATTTGAACGGCTTGCCTCCGTGTCCTCTGTGTCTGGGCTCCGGATTTCCTCTGTGACACCACTCTGGATGCCGAATGATTGGGGAGCCTTAATCTACCCACTGGAACTGTCGAAGAACCCTTTGGTTGATGTTCACTGGCTGGTGCGGCGAGCGTGAACTGAAGCCGAGTTTTTATACGCAAGAATGCGAAATGGTATGAGGCATACATGCGAGCTAAAGCACTACTTGCACTACTTTTGACCCGACAACTCTAAGGTTACGGCCTACTCATGCTAATTTGCGTTCACCTTAAACGTCTTCGCCGTCCTCCAAGACTGCGCGCACTTCAGTAATAAGACGCTCCACCTCGGATAAAATCGCGGTCGTTTCCGCCCCCACTTCCATGCACCAAATGGAATCAGCCAGCTTCTGCGCCGCCGTCGCCTCCAGCCCAGCAAGGGCGTCACGTAGATGCCCTCGGGCCTTCTTTAGCCGCACTAAAACCGCGCCGGCCAGAAGTGACCCCGGCGGCCAGGGTGTTTCATCCAAGGTTGAACCCAAAGCCCCTGCCAACTTGACGGCGCAACTCATCACGCCCTCGGATAACTCCCGCAACGGGTGCTCACGCCCATCCGCCTCCGTTAACCAGCCACGCTGCTCAGGTTCGTCGATGAGTCGGTGGACAAGCGCATAACAACGCTCAACAAGCGGTTTCCAGTGAGTCGGGCCACCACTGGCCTCATCGCCGCCCTCGGGTTGACTGGCTTCGTCCGCCTGAGCTGCGGCAATCACCTCTTGCGCCGCTGTATTCATCGTGTCGATCCAGCGGCTCTGGATGGCCTTCTCGTCGGGGGTGAGCGGCGTGGGCTCAGGTTCGCCGCGCTCGCGCCGCATCCGCTTGCGCTCCTCTTCCATCACCCGGGGAAATTCGCTGGGCGCCAGGGCTTCGCGTTGCATGCGACCCGTGACCCGATCAAGCAACCGATCCATGCGGGCGGCATTCGCATCGGCGCTCGCCTCGGATTTGCTGGTGGGGGCGTCTTCATCCCCTTGAGCCTTGGCCGCTGTCGCTCCGGTCAAGTGCTCCATAAACGCGATCATCGCCTCGCCGTTGGCTGTGCGCTGTACCTGCTCACTGGATTCATCCATCGACCAGGTGCATTCCGAATCGAGTTCCAACTTATAATTCGCCGACTCGATGACCACCCGGCCATTGGTCTCACTGTGCCACTCCAAGTACAGGCTGTTACCCCAATGCCACGGGAATGGCTTACGTGCCTCAAAAAAAACCATCAACTCGTCCATGGTGCAGTCCGGCACCTTGACCTTGCGTGAGGCGGTGATGTCGCCGGTGACGCCGCGCTGAAGACTTGCAAAGTTGCCCAAATCGCCCGCCTTGGGCTCGGGATTGGTGAAGCGCAAAACATGTCCCGCAAGATCCCGCCACGCGTTGCCCATGAGCGCCAGAGTCACGGGTTCGTCGCGTCCGGCGAACCAAAGCCGCCCAGTCACACGACCGCGGATACGATTATCCAGTTCGCCTCGAATTAAAGATTCCTCAATACGCCACGCCATGCGCAGGATCTTGGGCACTTCCCGTTAACCGCGCCAGCATTCAATCACAGGCCTGGCGACAGGGATCAGCGATGGCACTTCCTCAGGTTTTTATGAACCGCCCCGTGCGGGCCAACGTCATGCGCCCGAGTTCTCCCACCGTGCTGCCGCTCGCGCCTAAACGCCGTGGTAAAATAACCTGTTCCACCGACGGTTTTTCATTCCATGTTGGCCGCATGAACGCCCCTGCCCCCCCCCGGCGCCCGCGGATCCTTCTGATCAATGCCTCGCTCGCTGGCGACACGGGCAATACCGCCGTCGCCCTCGACCACATGGCCGCCCTGCTCGCGCCCCAAGCCGACTTCGCCCGCCACACCCTCGCCACAGCGCCGGGTTTCGTGGCCTGTGGCGATGCGCTCGCAGCCGCCGATGCGGTGGTGATCGGCACCGGCACACACTGGGATTCGTGGAGCAGCCACCTCCAACGCTTTTTGGAAGAAGCCACGCCCGCCGAAGGCACCGCGCTCTGGCTTGGAAAACC
The DNA here is from genome assembly GCA_044338095.1 of Rariglobus sp. Classification (GTDB taxonomy): domain Bacteria; phylum Verrucomicrobiota; class Verrucomicrobiia; order Opitutales; family Opitutaceae; genus Rariglobus. The sequence continues at coordinate 2,462 of JBIIMH010000132.1, forward strand.
GGTCGCCTGCGTCGTCACCGAGCACTCCGTGGGCGGCAAGGGCGTGCTTTCGCGCCTCCAAGGCGTGCTGGTGACCCTCGGATGCTTAATCCCGCCGATGAGCGGCGTGGTGCTCTCGCTCGCCGCGCAAACAGCCGCCCAGTCCGCCCGTTTTGAACCCGACTGCCGCACGCTGCCCAGTGCAGCGAAGGCGACCGACGCCACGCAGGATTTCTGGTGCGCCAACGACCTCGCGGTGGTTACCCACAACCTCTTGGCCGCCACCGTACAACTGCGCCTGGCACCGCCAGGCTGGCAAACGTGGCCGGTGGATCGCACAGGCTTTGACCAGCGCTGGATCAGTCTTTAACCCTGCGCACTCCCACCATGCGCTCGTTTCGCCAAACCCTAGTCGGCTTACTCATTTTATTCATAACGATTCAGTTCATCCGCACCAAAAAAAACATCGCCGCTGAGCCCGACCCGCGTGACATCCTGACCATTCACCCGGCCCCTCCCGAAGTGCAGAAAATCCTGCGCAACGCCTGCTACGACTGCCATTCCAACACCACCCGTTACCCTTGGTACGCCGAAATCCAACCGCTGAGTTTGTGGCTGGCGTCCCACGTCAAAAACGGGAGACAACACCTCAATTTCTCAACCTTCTTCGACTACCCCGCCAAACGCGCCGACGCCAAACTGGAAGCCGCCGCCGATGCGATTGCCGAGGGCGAGATGCCCCTGCCGTCCTATACCCTCGCCCACTCCGACGCACGGCTCACCCCCGAACAAGTCAAAGCCCTCACCGATTGGATCACCGCCGTGCGCATCCGAATCCTTGCCAGTGAACCCGAAGTCCCATGAACAACCAGCCCTACGCCCTCGCCCGCTCCTTGATCGATGCCGCGCACGCCGCCGACCCGGCCCGCACGCCCGAAGGTCACCCCGCCGAACTCATCTACGCCGACCGCGTGGAAGCCTGGGTTAACCGCCTCGACGTCGCAGCCACACCGATCCTTCGACTCGCCGCGCGATGCCAACACCTCGAGCGCTGGCTCACGCCCCGCGCCACATTTCCCGAGGGAAAAGTCGGCTACCTGTCGTGGCGTCGATCCCTTTACACGAAACAAGCCGAACGTGCCCGGGGCATCCTGCTCTCCGCCGGTGTGGCCACCGAGGAAGCCGCCAACGCCGCCACCTGGATCTCCAAGTCCGGCCTAAAAACCAACCCTGGCACGCAAGTACTGGAAGACGCCGCCGTGCTCGTTTTCTTGGAAAACGAAATCGCTGATTTTGCCGCCAAAAACGCTGATTACCCGCGCGAAAAGTTCATCGATATTCTGCAAAAAACGTGGCGTAAACTCAGTCCGGCCGGCCAGCAAGCCGCGCTAGGTCTGGATCTGCCGCCCGCGATCGCCGGCCTGATTCACGACGCACTAGCAGGCTCAATCTGATTGCTCTCAGGGTGGCCGCGTGAGCTCAAGGAGCACCGCCCCCAAACGACCCAAACTCCTTGAGCTCACGCTCAAGGCCACACGGAGCGCATCCCCAACACCCTTGAGTTCATACTCAAGGAGAGCGCTTGCGCTCCTGGCCATACGCCGATGGCCAAACTCCTCGTGGCCTTGCGCGTGAGCGCAGGGTGTTTTCCGTTTTCGATAGTCTCAGACCGAATGCGCGCTGCCGACTCACCGAAACGTTACCCGAGTAAGGCGTCACGCATCGCGTGAAACTTCAGTTCGGTTTCGGCAAACTCCCGCTCAGTGTCGGAACCGGCCACGATGCCCGCGCCCGCATAGACACGCGCCGTTTCACCGTCGATCAACGCCGAGCGGATACCCACCAAAAACTCGCCGCCGCCACGGGCGTTTACCCAGCCAATCGCGCCCGCGTAAAGCCCGCGTGAAAACCCTTCCAACGCGCCAATGCGCCCCACCGCCGCCTCCCGGGGCGTCCCACCGACCGCCGGGGTTGGGTGCAACTGCGCCAGCGCCGCAAGCAGGCTCACGCCCTCCGGCAAAGCAGCGCTCACCGGAGTGTAAAGGTGCTGCACGTTGGCCAACTTGCGCAGCACCGGTTGCGCGGGAAAATCCAATACCAAGCCAAGCGGCTCCAGCCGGCGGCGAATCGAATCGAGCACGTGCAGGTGTTCACGGCGGTCTTTTTCACTGGCAAGAAGCGCCGCGCCAAGGGCTGCGTCCTCACTGGCGCCCTGCCCACGTCGGGCTGAACCGGCCAACGCCTCGGTTTCAAGCACGCCCTTGCTCACCCGCACCAGCCTCTCGGGACTGGCGCCGATGAAGCTTTGCCCGCGCCCATTGGCGACCGAGAAACTGTAACAACCCGGAAAGCGTTCGCGCAGGCCGTTGAGCAAATGCAGCGGATGCAGCGGGGCGTCGGCGCGCATGTCCAAGGCGCGGGCGAGAACGATTTTGTTAACCGCTCCCTCGGCGATCGCCGCCAAGCCGCCCGTCACGGCCGCGCGGTAATCGCCCACCTCGGTGGTCTGAAAGGTAGCGGGGCCGGCTCGCTCTGGAAGCGCTGCGGCCGGGGCTGCATTCCCGCGCGCATAATCGCAGTGCTTGAACTTTTCATGCGCTCGCCAAACTCGCTCGGCGAGCGTCGCCAGATCGGCATCCGGCGCGACCAACAGGTTGGCCACCGCAGTCGTCACCTCACCGGCACGCGCCACTTGCCAACGCGGCACAAACACCCGCGCCGATGGGAACGCGTCACCCGCCGCCACTTCGTCGAGAAACGTGAACGCGTTAAAAAAATGCGGTCCGCCAAAGGGTGCGTCCACCTCGCCCACCGCTATCGTGCGCGCCAACACGTCGTCGATAAATCCCTGCACCGAACCAAACCGATCCGGCCCGCTCGCCTCGTGCACGAGCAGCGCCTCGGCACCCGCAATCGCCGTCTGAATCGAGGGGCGCTCGGCGTAAAAATGCAGCTCGCCGGGCTCAAAAATCGCCTCCAACACGGCCAGCGGATCGAGCGCCCCCACTTTGAGCGAAATGCTCACCAAGCGCTCCCGCCCGTCCGTGCGCGCCGCCTCGCGGCACTCGCGTAAAAACGCGATCAGTGCCTCAGGCGAGGCGTTCGCAGCGGGGTTGATCGGTAAGATGGTCATCGGGCCGTAATCGTTCTCCAACACTTCAAAAACTAAAGGCCTACAATCGAAATCCTTTAACCGCTAATGAACGGGTATGCGGTCAATCAAGTGGAGAGTTGAAGAGATTTGATTTGGGCGGTGACAAAGGCTTCGCGGTTGGCGAAGCCAAGGGACATGAGCCCGTCCTTACCGATGACGGTAGCC
>JBIIMH010000133.1:0-5718 GCA_044338095.1 Rariglobus sp.
GCGGTGCACGCCGGTGGTGGTCTCCTCGGAGACGCCGCGCCACTCCTTCACCATGGCGGTGAAGATGCCCTTCTGGGATTTACCGATTTTCTTGAGGAGGTCTTTGATGACCTGCTCTTCGTGGGAGCCGGAGGCGGTGGTGTGCCAGTCGCTGCCTTGCTCCATTTCGTAGCCCTTGTGGAGGAGAAGGGTAACATCGCCGCCGTCATCGACGACGAGCTGCGGGCCCTTGTTGCCGGGGAAGCTGACGGCCTTCCAGGTCAGATCCCAGTATTCTTCGAGGGTTTCGCCCTTCCAGGCGAAGACGGGAACGCCGGCCTTGGCGATGGCGGCGGCGGCGTGGTCTTGGGTCGAGAAGATGTTGCACGAAGCCCAGCGCACGTCGGCACCGAGAGAGACGAGGGTCTCGATGAGCACGGCGGTCTGGATCGTCATGTGCAACGAACCGGTGATGCGCACGCCCTTGAGGGGCTTTTTGGCGCCGAACTTTTTGCGCAGGGAAACGAGGCCGGGCATTTCGTGTTCGGCGACGTTGAGTTCCTTTCGGCCCCACTCGGCGAGACCGATGTCACGCACGATAAAATCTTGGCCTTTGGGGACGTTTTTCAGGAGGGAAACAGTGGACATAGTGTAAATCTGGGAGCGCTGAGCTGGATGTTAAGAATCCCAAAAAGATCAGCGCTGAAAGCGCCGTTCCCATTGGGATTTGTTGGGTTGGGTTTTAGGGTTTCGCGCGAAGCGCGCCTTACTTGGCTGCCTTCACGGCGGCGAGCAGGGCGGCGACCTTGGTGGTTTGCTCCCAAGGCAGATCTGCTTTGCCGAAATGCCCGTAGTTGGTCGTCTCGCGGTAGATCGGGCGGAGCAGGTCGAGCTGTTTAACGATATCGGCGGGCTTGAAGCTGAACACCGTCTGGATTGCGGCGGTGATCTTCTCCTCCGACACGGTGCCGGTGCCAAACGTGTTGACGTAAACGCTCACCGGATTCGGTTGGCCGATGGCGTAGGCGAACTGGACCTCGACCTGCTTGGCGAGTTTGGCCGCGACGATGTTTTTGGCGACCCAGCGGCCCATGTAGGCGGCGGAACGGTCAACCTTGGACGGATCTTTGCCCGAGAAGGCACCGCCACCGTGGCGACCCCAACCGCCGTAGGAATCAACAATGATTTTGCGGCCGGTGAGGCCGGAGTCGCCCTGGGGCCCGCCAATGACGAACTTGCCAGTTGGGTTGATGAGGAACTCGGTCTTCGAGTTAAGCAGCTTGGCCGGTAGTACCTTTTTGATGACGTTCTTGATGAGGAACGCCTCGATCTCGGCGTGGGAAACGTCAGCGGTGTGCTGGGTCGAGATGACTACGTTGACGATCTCGGTGGCGACGCCGTCGACGTAGCGCACGGAGACCTGCGACTTGGCGTCGGGGCGCAGCCACTTGACCTTGCCGCTCTTGCGGATGGCGGTGAGTTCGCGGCCGAGTCGGTGGGCGAAAATGATCGGGGCGGGCATCAGCTCCGCGGTCTCGTCGGCGGCGAAGCCGAACATCAGCCCTTGGTCGCCAGCGCCCTGCTCGGCGGTCTTTTTGCCGGCTGCTTTTTTGGCGTCCACGCCCTGGGCGATGTCGGCGGACTGGGCGGTGAGGTAGTTGTTGATGAAAACGGTGTCGGCGTGAAACACGTCGTCGTCGTTGGTGTAACCGATGTGGCGGATGGCGTCGCGGATGACCTTGCCCACGTTGATGACCTCGTCGATCGGCTTGGTTTTGCCGGTCTTCTTGTCCTGTAACGAAGGAATGGTGATCTCGCCACCGACAACGACGACGTTCGATTTGACGAACGTTTCGCAGGCGACACGGGAGTTTTTGTCGATCGCAAGACAGGCATCGAGGATGCTGTCGGAAATGAGGTCGGCAACCTTGTCAGGATGCCCCTCGCCTACGGACTCGGAGGAAAACACGAATGAGTTGGCCATAAGATAAGAGATGGAAAGCGAGTCATCGGCACAACCTGCGCGCAAGTTTAATATCAACGTATGCAAATATCCTGATGTGTTGAATGTGCCGGTCTGAGTTTTCCGGAAACAAGGTGGGGCGATGCGGTACTAAGCGAGGCGACGCATGCCTGAACACACGGACCCACGCCCTCTCGCCGAAGCCGAGTTATCTTGGCAGCAAACCCGTGGACGAAAAATCCTGCTGGTGGACGACGAACGGCTTAACCGGAGCATTTTACGCAAGATTCTCGAACCGGAAGGCTATGTGATGGCGGAAGCCGACTCGGCCGAAGCCGCCCTGGACCAGTACGCGACTTTTGCGCCCGACCTCGTCCTGTTCGATGTGTTGCTGCCGGGCATGAACGGGTTCGACGCCTGCCGGGAACTGCACCGCCGCTACCACACCCAAACCGCCCCGGTCATGTTTATCACCGCCAAACGGGAGTTGGAGTCCATAGTCGAAGGCTTTGATGCGGGCGGGGTGGATTACGTACTAAAGCCGTTTCGCCAAAAAGAGGTGGTGGCCCGAATTCACACCCACTTGCAGATCCGCATGCTGTTCGCCCAACAACTGAAGCTGGTCGCCCAACTCAGCCGGGCCAATGCCGCCAAAACCCGCTTTCTCGGCATGGCGGCTCACGACCTGCGCAATCCGCTCGCCACCATTCGCGGCCTGGCTGAGTTCCTTCTGGACGGCACCGTCGGACCCCTGAGCCCCGAGCAAGCGGAGCTGGTCGAACTCATCCACCACACCAGCCAGGGGATGGTTACCCTAGTTAACGACCTACTTGATTTAGCGACCATCGAGTCCGGTGAATTCAAACTTGAGTCCGCGCCAACGCGTTTGGCCGACTTGGTGGCCCACGCGGTCTCTCTCTCTGCTTTGGCCTCAACGCGGAAACGCACACGGATCGAATTTGCCACGGGGCCTGATGCGCCGCTCATCCGTGTGGATGCGGCCAAGGCCCGCCAGGTCATCGACAACCTGTTGAGCAACGCGGTCAAGTACTCGCCGCCCGGCTCAACCATTCAGGTCACACTTGAAGTCGACGCCGGCACCCGCAGCCAGATCCTTCGTGTGCGCGACCAAGGCCCAGGGATTCCCGAGCACGAGCGAGACCGCCTGTTTACCGATTTTGGCCGTCTCTCGAACCGGCCCACCGGAGGCGAACAATCTGTCGGCCTCGGCTTGGCGATCTGCCGAAAGATCGTGGAGTCGCACCGCGGCACCATTGAGGCCGAGAACCACCCAGATGGCGGGTGCGAATTTCGCGTTACGTTACCCGATTTCCCCACATGAACCTCATCGAAAAAGCGCTCATCGTCGATGATGAGTACCACATCCGAAAATACATGGGCTTGGTGCTGCGCTCCATGGGCGTCACCACGATTTGCGAAGCCACCACCGGGGCAGAGGGCGTGGACGCCTACACCCGCGAGCAACCCGACCTGGTCCTGCTCGACGTCAATATGCCGGTCATGGACGGGATCGAAGCCCTGCTCAAAATCCGCAGCATCAATGCCGACGCGAGCATCGTCATGCTGACCTCGTTAGCCACGCGTCATACCATCGAACAAGCCGTCGACGGCGGTGCACTTCACTACATCCGCAAAGACACTCCGCGTGCTGAACTCATCGCGCTGCTCACCGGCTTATTGGCGGAGAAAAATCAGGTTGTAAGTTGAGCCATGGACACCGCCACCCCTACGACCGCGATTGCGATGGCGAATGCGACAGGAACTTCTACGCCGCTCCCGCGATTGGGTGAAGTGCGCTTCAGCTTGCCGGAATTGCTTCACGAGCTTCAGGTGGAACGCACGAGCGGCTCGTTCTCCCAGGAAAAACTCCACCAGGCGGAAATCAGCCAGCTCTTTAAAAACAGGAATAAACACCGTGGCGATCCACTCGCCTAACGCCAGTTTGGGCGACCGCATTCGCCAACTCCCCGCGTTTGAATTTTCCGCCGAGTTGGCGGTACTTGAGCAGGAAATCCCCCTGGGATTACCCCTGCTCGAACGCATCATCGAGCAGGGCATTGTACCCAAGGACCTTGCCTGTAAACTCTACGCCGACTTCCTCGGCATCGCCTATGTGGACCCGTTTGCGTCTCTGATCACGGATGAGGCCGTCCAAGCCATTCCGGCGGAAATCGCCAAAAAAGTACAGGCCATCGGTCTGTACTTCATCGACGGCGTGCTCACGGCCGCCTTTTCCGCGCCCGAAGATGCGGCGCGCGTCAAGCGCCTGAGCCAGATTATTAAGCAGCCTGTGAGCCCTGTGTTTGCGCTGCCGCGCGACATCGATGACGCCATTCTTGTCCAGTATTCGAATGAGACGGATATCTCGGCAGACATTAACGAATTAATTTCGTCGTCGGTTTTCAATAATCCGGAACTGGCCGAAGCGGAGCCCTTGATCAAAATTTTCGATGACATCGTGTATTATGCGATTCGTGAGCGTGCGACCGACATTCACATCGAAGCGCAGGACAATTGTTGCCGCCTGCGTCTGCGCATCGATGGTATGTTGCGGGAGGTGCTCACCTACTCGCGCAAACTGCATCGGGCGATTATCGCGCGAATAAAAATCCTTTGTAACCTGAACATCGCCGAGACGCGGATTCCCCAGGACGGCCGATTCTCGATGAAGATCGGCTACTGCACGGCCAACTTCCGTGTATCGACCATCCCCGCACGATTCGGCGAAAAATCGGTTATTCGCATTCTCGCGATGAGTGGGCGCAAATCGATTATTACCCTGGAGAAAATGATGATGTCGCAGAGCGTCCTCATTCCGTTCCGGCGCCTGATTCAGAATCCCAACGGAATCCTCTTTGTCACCGGTCCCACCGGTTCGGGCAAGACCACCACGTTGTATGCCGCACTCAACGAGCTCAACACGCCCGACAAAAACATTTCTACCATTGAAGACCCCATTGAGATTCAGGTCGAAGGCATCACCCAGACCCAGGTCAACGCCCAGATCGATCTGCGGTTTTCGACGGTGCTGCGTTCACTGCTTCGCCAGGATCCCGACATCATTTTGATCGGTGAAATTCGCGATTTGGAGACCGCCAAAATCGCTACGGAAGCCGCGCTTACCGGTCATATGGTGTTCGCCACCCTGCACACCAATAGTGCCGCGCAAGCCATCGTGCGCCTGCTTGAAATCGGCGTGGCCCCCTACTTGGTTGCGCCCTCGATTGTTGGCGTACTCGCCCAACGTCTCGCGGCACGTATCTGCGACAACTGTAAGGAATCCTACTATCCGCCCCGTGAGCTTTTGCTGAAGTTCTTCAAAGAAGACGGTCTCACGGACGTGCCGTTTTACCGTGGGCGGGGCTGCCGGGTTTGCCGGGGGACGGGCTACAAGGGGCGCGTCGCGATTCATGAATTGGTGCTCATCACCGAGGAAATCCGCACCCTGATAACCACGGGGGCAAGTGTGCAACAGATCACGGCGTCCGCGAGTAAAGTGGGGTTTAAGCCTCTTCGCTACGACGGGCTAAAAAAAGTTTTGCTCGGCTTGACCACCATTGAGGAAGTAGAAGCTAACACTTCCTTTGAGTGGGAATTTTAGCTGAGTTCACGTTGGATTTACGCGTTGGTCCTCTACCCTGGGGCTGATGCCGCTTAACCCTGTTAATACCCTTATTCGCCATGCCGCCTGTTACCCTGATCGATCCCGACGCGATTGAAAATCTTCGTGCGCTTAGCCCCGATGACGACGATGC
>JBIIMH010000134.1:0-5705 GCA_044338095.1 Rariglobus sp.
TTCGTCGATCCTTGGCAGGGACACTCGCGCCCATTCGCCGAACCTTGGTCAGGACTCTTCTATTCCGTTGATGCCGGGTCGTGCAGAGGGGATTCCGTTGTTGCCTCAAGCAGTTTCGGCGGCTCAGCAGACTGATTCACACGTGTCTAATGGGGAATGGGTTTTACGCTATAGGGTCAAGGCGAGCGGGGTAAATGCGGGGGTGATTTCTGCGGTCGGGGCCGTGTCTCCAGAGGGCCCGCCGCCGGAAATGGAGGGCTGGCTTGCAGAAACCAAACGAGCGTTGCGGCTTAACCATTACTCCATCCGCACCGAGCAGTCTTATATAGATCAAACGCGGCGCTTTTTATTATTCATCGGTCCCGTCAAGGCGGAGGACTTGGGGGAGGCTCAGGTGCAACGGTTTTTGGAGTACCTGGCGATTCAACGGTTGGTGTCGGCGAGTACTCAAAACCAGGCGTTTTCGGCGTTATTGTTTTTCTTCAAGCGCGTGTTAAAGCGGCCCTTGGGAGATATGGAGGAAACCGTGAGGGCTTCACGCGGGCGGAGGTTGCCGGAGGTGCTTTCACGCGATGAGGTGAAGCGGTTCCTGGCGTTAACCGAGGGGACCAGCGGGTTGATGTTGCGGTTGTTATATGGCGCAGGGTTGCGCTTGATGGAATGTATCCGATTAAGGGTGAAGGAGGTGGATTTTGAGCGGGGGGTTATATTGGTGCGCGATGGCAAGGGGGGAAAGGATCGGGTGGTGATGCTGCCGGGTGCCGTTCGAGCGGGGTTGGAACAACATTTTGAACGGTTGCGGGTACTTTGGGAGCAGGATCAGGAGGCGAAGCTGGATGGGGTTTGGCTGCCGGATGCGCTGGATGTTAAATACCCGAACGCGGGGCGCGAATGGCGGTGGCAGTGGGTTTTCCCGGCCAAGGGGCTTTCCGTGGATCCGAGGTCGGGGAGGACGCGGAGGCACCATTTAAATGATAATACATTGCATAAAGCAGTGAAGGCCGCAGCGCTGCGAGCAGGGATTACGAAATCGGTGAGCGCCCATACGTTGCGGCATTCGTTTGCAACGCATCTGCTGGAAGCGGGCACGGATATTCGCACGGTGCAGGAGTTGTTGGGACATGCGAGTCTGGAAACCACCCAGATTTATACTCATGTTATGCAGAGGCCTGGGTTGGGAGTGCAGAGTCCTTTGGATGGGGTGTGAGCGAGGATTAAGTCGGGGTGGATTGCCCACGAAATTCACGAAATGACACGAACGGCCGGATTTTTTGGCCCATGGAACACACCGAATACACGGAATTTGGGTCTTACAACGTTCAACATCCAACAGCGGAGATCCAACGTCCAACATCCAACGTCCAACATCCAACATTCAACATTCAACATTCAACGTTCAAGAATGATACATGCGGAAGGGTTGGCCCACGGAACACTCGGAATACACGGAAGTTCGATCTTACAACGTTCAACAGCCAACAGCGGACATCCAACGTTCAACATCCAACATTCAACGTTCAACGTCCAACGTTCAAGAATGATACATGCGGAATCGTTGGCCCACGGAACACGCGGAATACACGGAAGTTCGGTCTTACAACGTTCAACAGCCAACAGCGGACAGCGGACATCCAACGTTCAACATCCAACATTCAACGTTCAAGAGTGAAACATGCGGAATCGTTGGCCCACGGAACACGCGGAATACACGGAAGTTCGCTCTTACAACGTTCAACGTTCAACATCCAACATTGAACATCCAACGTTCAAGAGTGAAACATGATGAAGGGTTTCACACGGACAGCCAACACTGCTCAAGTTGAGGTGACGGGTAAAAAATCGCCAAGGGGCGCTGGGGGTGTACAACGTATCAATTTCAATGAATTCCTCGGATCCACTTCACTCGTTGCTCGCCTCGTGGCGCCATGAACCGGCGACTGATTCCGACTTTAATACGCGGGTGTGGGCGCGGATCCAGGCCGACACCCAGGCGCGTCCCTTGGAACCTATGCTCCGATTTCCGTGGGCATTACCTATGGCGGCAAGCGTGGCGATGCTGGTTTCCATCGCGGGGGGCGCGGGCTGGGCACTCGCCTTAAATGAGGCAGAATCAGCCGAACAGATGGCCGCGGCTTATGTTCGCAGTATCGATCCGGTGCAGATGTCGGCACAGACCGCTCATGATCATGTATCTTCTTAAAGGGATGAAATGGGTGCTTGTTTTTATCGTGTGCGCGGGCTTGGCGGCCGGCGCGGCGTTTATGCTAACACGTTGGGCTGGAGCAGAGAAAACCCTGCATTTGGAGGAACAATTAAGTTGGCTAAAGACGGAATTCCGACTGTCGGAGGCGCAGGTGACGGCGATCCAAATTTTGCACGATGACTATGTGCCGGTGTGCCGGACGCATTGCGAAAAAATCCAGGCGGCGAGGAAAGCGGCGAAGTTGGCAGGCAAACGCGTGGAGGGGGGCGAAGCCGGAGAACGTGCGGCGGCGGTTGAGACGGCCCAGGCGGAATTGAGGCGGGTCGAGGCGGTGTGCCGGGAGGCAACACGGGCGCATTTGCTGCGTGTGGCCGCCATCATGGAGCCTGCTCAGGGGAAGCGGTTTATCGCCTTGGTTTTGCCCAAATTGGGCGACCAAAATCGCGACGCGTCATGCGAGTTGAAATGACGATGCGAGACACGGGCGTTGAGCGAAGTGACGAGGAACTGGCCCGGGCGTTGAGCCGGGGGGAGGAGCGTGCGCTCGATGAGCTGATGCGGCGCTGGCAGGTGCCGTTGCGGGCGTTTTTGTACCGGTACTTGCAGAACGAGGCAGATGCGTTCGATCTGGCGCAGGAGACGTTTGTACGGGTGTACCGGCACCGGGCTAACTACCGCGAGGGCAAGCGGTTTTCGACGTGGATGTTCCAAATCGCGCTGAACTTGGCGCGGGACCATGGGAGGCAAAAGACGCGGCGGCCGGTGGTGTCGATGGAGGAGGCGCCCGAGACGGCGAGCGAGGGGGATCCGCGGGAGTCGACGCTGGGAGAGGAGCGGGCTCGGGCGGTGCGGGAGGCGATTGGGGAACTGCCGGAGTCGTTGCGCGAGGCGGTGTTGCTGTTTGAATATGAACACAAGTCCCACGCGGAGATCGCCGTGATCGTGGGGGCGAGCGCGAAGGCCGTGGAGACACGCTTGCACCGGGCGCGCGAGCAGTTGCGCACGGGGTTGAGGCGTTTTTTTAGCTGAGGGCGGAGCAATGGTGCGCGGAGTGGTCCGGCATTATCCTGAACCTCGAAGCTGAGCATCGCGATCTGGCGCAACCTGCTGGTCACCTGACCGTTCATTCAGCCACTCATACCATTTCGCGTTCAAAAAAAACAAACGAACCGTTTTAACCACTAATGACCACTCATTTCACTAATAAAAACAAGGGATTCGCCGCTTCTGGATTAGTGTATCTTATTGCCCATTAGCGGCTAAATATCTTTTTTAGGCTGGATGCTCGGTCGCTACTGACGTGATTACGGTAGTGGTCGGGTTTTAATGCGTTTGAATGTAAAATGGTGTCAGAAGGGCGAGACTGCGCCCGCCTGAATTTCGCGCTTCCGTCCGCCACCGCTTCGCCATTTCCTTGAAGCCCAGTGAACGAAGCCTCTTTGCCTCCTTATACGTTGATCGACCAGCCCGGCCAATTGGCCCCACTTCTTGCCGCACTCGAGCACGTGGAGGAGTGCGCCCTCGATACCGAGGCGGACAACATGTACCATTACCGCACCCGCGTCTGCCTGCTGCAGTTCCTGGTGTCCGGGAAAATTTACCTGGTCGACGCCCTCGCCCCCATCGCTTTCGAGCCGCTCTGGGAGGTCCTCGCCACCAAACACATCCTCATCCACGGCAGCGATTTCGACCTGCGCCTGCTCGCCGATCTGTGCCAGTTCCGACCGAAGAGCATCTTCGACACGATGCTCGCCGCGCAACTGCTCAACCGACCGCGCATCGGCCTGGCCGCGCTGCTTCAACAACACTTCGGCCTAGCCCTCGACAAGGACGGCCAAAAGGCCAACTGGTCCAAACGCCCCCTCACCCGCGATCTGCTTGACTACGCCGCGCTCGACGTCTGGCACCTGCCCGCCCTGCGCGACATCCTCACCCAGGAACTCGCCCAACTCGACCGCCTCGATTGGCTCGACCAGCAGTGCCGCCGCCAGATCGAGTCCGGCCTGATCGGTTTCCCGCGCGACGACGACAACGACTGGCGCATCGGCCGCTCCGAGCGCCTGCGCGGCCGCGGGCTCGGCGTACTCCACTCCGTCTGGCACTGGCGCGAGCAATGGGCGCGCGAACTCGACGTGCCGCCCTTCAAAGTGTGCAACAGCGACATGCTGCTCAACATCGCCTACGCCGCCGAAGACGGAGACTCGGTCGAAGGCATTCTCGGCAAGGTTAACTTGGGAAAACGCCACGCACGGCTCTCGGCGAACCTCGCCAGCACCCTGCACCAAGGCATCGGCCGCGACCCGCAAACCCTGCCCCGCCGACCCCGCTCGGACCTCGCCCCGCTCACGCCGCGCGAAATCGCCCTGCAGGACCGCATCAAGGCGGATCGCGACCGCATTGCCGCCGGCATCGGCCTTGAGTCCACCCTGATCGCCAACCGCGCGCAACTGGCCCAGATCGCCCGCGATCCCGCCAAACTCGACGAAATCCTGCTGCCTTGGCAGGCCAACCTGTTGCGCAACGAACCCTCGCTGCAACCGGCCTAACACCCGCGCCACGGCCCTTGTTAATTTACCCCAATTCCTAGGCTTGCCAAACCGCTAAGCACCCCACAACTTGCCCGCCCACCCCCATGAAATCGAAGACCCTTCTTGTCCTAGCCATTTGCGCCGTCGTAGCCTCTCTGACATCGGGATGCTCCACGCAAAAAACTCGCACCGGCCGTAACAACAGCTTCCTCGGAGGCCTGTTCGTTTACAACACCGGCAGCTACCAACCGGTCACGACCAACACCATCGCAATTGACGGCACCCAGTTCCTCGGGCGCGTCAACCCCTCCGGCACCCAGGTGTCCGCGCTCTGGGGCACCGTTACCCTCCACGACTACTGAGCCGACGTTCAGTCCCAACCTTCGAGACCCCGCGTCTGGCCCTGCGCCACGCGGGGTTTTTCTTTGCCTCTGCCCGCCGTTGCGTGAGGTTTCCCCCCACCCGTGCCTCCCGAAAACGCCAACATCGCCCGCCACCTCGCTCTCATGGCCGGGCGGCAACCCACCGTCGCCGCCCTCAAGGTCCCGCATGGCCGCACCCGCAACGGCGACATCGACTACCTTACCCTCTCCTTCAGCGAACTGGCCGCCGAAGTCGCCACCTGGCAGGCCGACCTGACCAGCCGTGGCGTGCGCCCCGCCGACCGCGTCCTCGTCATGGTGCGCCCCGGACTGCCGCTGATCGCCGCAGCATTCGCCTTATTTAGCCTCGGTGCGGTGCCCATCGTGATCGACCCCGGCATGGGCCTGAAAAGTTTCCTCGCCTGCGTCGTCCGCTCGCAACCGCGCGTGCTGCTCGGCATCCCGCTGGCGCGCGTCATCAGCCGGGTTTACCGCAAAACCTTCCGCAGCGTGCAAATCCGCGTGCCCGCCAGCGGCTCGGCCACCGCCCGTAAAAGTAGCGCAGACTTCCAGTCTGCATCGCTCGCAACCGGCAGGCTGGAAGCCTGCGCT
>JBIIMH010000135.1:0-5697 GCA_044338095.1 Rariglobus sp.
CGGCGCTCAATTCCTCCTCGTCACGCATGAACTGAATCGGGGCCGAAGGCATTCCCTGCCTTCCTGCCCGAAAGCCCGCACCAGGGGCGAGGCTTTTCCTGACGGACGGCGCTCCCGCAATCCACGGGACTCGGTTAAAAAGGGGGGGGAATCTAAAAAACGGACGGCACTGACGGCGCTTCTCACCACGCTCCCGCCGTAAACTCGCCCTGAGGTGGGATTTCAATTCGGCCCGAACACGGCACTTCCTGCGACGTCACTGTGGTTGGTAACACTTTATCAAGTGCCTGCGCCAACTCTGCGTCGGAAGTGTGATCCCGAATGAGCTTCCGGCCGGTGAAGTGGGCGTAACTGCGCACCAGGCATTTGGCGTGAGAGAGGCGCAACGGGGTGGATTTAATCGATGGCTCCATTTTGGAAGTAACTCGGCCTGTTAAAAACGCTTCACGCCCGGCCCCGCAACCGTGACCAGCTTGCCCCGATATATTCATAAACCGCCTTGGTGCTCCGTTCTAATCCGCTGAGGTTCCAACTCAGGAAATCCTTTGGTCGCAGTCGGGGTGGGCGGGCTGCGTAATCGGTCGGACAGGCGAGCACGTCGAGGCCCTGCACGTGGCACAGCGCCATCGCCCGCGGCAGGTGCCAGGCGGACGTGACCAACGCCACCGGCTCTCGGCCCACCACGGCGCGCAACGCGATCGCCTCCTGTTCAGTATCCCGAGCGGTATCGATTTGGATAATGCGCCCGTCTGGCACGCCCAATGCCAATGCCACCTCGTGATAGAGCGCGGCGTGGGTCGGGCCGCCTTCGCGGTCGTCCAGCGGTCCACTGACGACCAATTTGGCGTTGGGTAACTGCCTGACCAGCCGGACGCCCTCCACGATGCGCGCCAACGCCGACGCACTCAGTTGTTGGTTGGCCGACCACCCCGATTGTACGCAATGCCCGCCGCCAAGAACGGCGACGAAGTGGCAGCGCGAGAGCGCCGGGGGTGGCGGAGATTCGGCGGTGAGTACTGGTTGCGCAGGGAACTGGCCTTCGAGTCCGCGCACCAGCCACGTGCCGAAGCCGACGTTTCCACAGGCCAGCAACCAAACGCCGCCGCAAACGGCCAAGATCCGCCCCAGATTACGACGGCGGGTGAAGCGCAGGAGCAAAAGCCCCGTTACGATCAGCACGAGCGAGAAGGGAAGGGGCATGAGCCAGAAGCCCACGACTTTTTTACACCAAAAAAACATTGCGGCTACCGTGAGCGTTACCGCGACGGTTTCCAGTTTTTTGGTGCCTCGACGCGTTCAGCTCAACACGCGAGGGGGCGCTGTTGGGGGCGAAGATTCATCCGCCGCATGCCCCGATCAATAGGATGCTCCAGCTATTGCGCGGTCGCCGCCCCAAAATAGGCGCGGTGTGGTGGCCCCTCCTCGCGTCTGCCCAGTTGATCCTGCGGGCACCTCGCCCGTTGAGAGGAATTCGGACGGTCCGGAGGCGGGCCGAAATAGGGCCTCATCAATGGTCGTGTCCATGATCAGCGCGTAGGGATCGCCCGTGAGTTCGAGCTTGGCCTGTTCATAGTCGTCTTGCGTGACATAGGGGGCGGTGCGGCCGGCACGCTGGGCGATTTCACAGGTGCGCTCGTGGAGCATTTTCCGGGTTACTGTGCCGATTGAGGGGGATGATCGCAATGAGGCGAGCGGGAGCAGGCGGACGGAGTTCATGCTAGGCTACTTCAGTGTGGGAAAAGTGTTGGATTTCGGCCCGCGTGAGGCGGGTCGCGACCGTGGATTCTTCGTAGCTCAGGCGTTCTATCTTTGCGGTTGGGAACACGATTTTTTGGTGCGCGTACCAGTGGCCGGTGGTGACCTGCAATTCCTCAATCGCCCAGGTTTTGTCATCCAACCTGAACCCGCAGACCTTGCCGATTTCCCCGTCGGAGGCATGGAGGTGATAACCTTTAACCGCAGTTGTGCTGTGCAAATGAATGTCGTCTCGCTGATTGTGACCATGGCGAGGGCGCTCTTTGTGTGCCCCCGGGTTGGTTGCGACGGGGAAACCGCTCATGCCCCACATCCCTCCGCCTTCCCAGTAGGCCGGCCAGCCGTAGTAAATATAGTAATCCTCCTCATATTGCCGGGAAACCGGCCGGTGCGTGGCAATCGAGGGGCTGTTTTCGATCTTCTTGCGCGTCAGGTTTACGTGTAGGGTTTCGTCTTGGGGCTCTAGGCAGCCAAATGCATGCGGGGACAGCAGCACCAGCCGACCCGTGAGCCAACTTCCGGTGTTAACGACAACGTAGCGCACGGCCCAGTTTTTATCATCAAAATAGAAGTCCTTGACGTGGCCGATTTCGCCATCCTTGGCGATGAGCTTATGGCCATATAGGTCATTAATGGTGTGCAACATAAATAGGTTACCTGTTTTATTTTTGGCGCGGTTCTAGCGTTTTCTCAGTGTGTTGATTTTACCTCAATTTCAGTCCGCCGATATGGGGTGATACCCGACGGCACCGCTGGAATGTGTGTGTGCCGAGGAGGTGGGCTGGGCGGCTTTCAGTTTCGGCGCAGCACGCGGAGCTCGGTTTGGAGTATTTCGATTTCGCGCCAGAGGGCGCACATCATGCGCAATGTCCTGCGGCTCACGCCATGGTGGCGGCGGTAGTGTTCGATGCGGCGCAACTCGTAGAGCACGGTGTCATCGAAGATCGGCTCGGCACCTGAGCGGGGTTGCACCTGGGTGAATAGCCCAATGCGGCAATAATGGCGCAGCAACTCGGGGTGCACGCCCCCAAGCTGGGCCGCCTGCTCCAGTGAATAGGTGGACGGGCCGGTTGCGGGTGTCCGTACGAGTGCGAGGGCATAGGTGTTGCGGTAAGCGCGATCGCTCATGGTTCGCTCCTGGGTTTGAAGGGTGAGATGTTGGCCAGTTGCTCCCAGAGTATGCGTTCCTCTGGGGAGGTGGTTGTGGGCGTCTTGATCCGTGCGGTGACATACAAGTCGCCGCGTTGGTGATTGGCTTTGGGCAGACCGAGTCCGCGCAAACGCAGCAAGCTGTCGGCGGTAGAGCCTGGGGGGATGCGCAGGGTGGTTGAGCCATCCAAGGTGGGCAACTTGACTTGGGTCCCCAGCACCGCCTCCCACGGGGCGAGGTGTAGGTCGCAATAAAGGTCGCTACCCTGAACATTGAAATCGGGGTGGCGCTCCAGCCGAACACGCAGGTAGAGATCGCCTGCTTCGGCCCCACGCACACCAGGCTCGCCTTGTCCGGCGAGGCGGATGCGCTGCCCCTCGTGCACCCCGGGCGGAATACGCACGTTGTAGCTGTCGGTGCGCGTCCCCGTTCCCGTGTGATCGGGCCGTTTTAATGTCACGCGGCGGTGCGAGCCGTGCAGCGCCTCTTCCAGTGAGACAAGCAGGTCGGCTTCAACATCGCGCGCGGGTTGTGCAAAATCCGCTTCGCCGGTGTGGCGGGGTCGGGAGGGCGGGGGGGCACCGCCGAAGCTCCCGTGGCCGCCGCCGAAAAACGACTCAAAAAAATCGCTGAAGCCCGTCCCGCTGAACTCGAAGTCGGCTGCACCGGGCGGCGGTCGATGGTGCCCCCGGCGGTGGGGTGAAGGTTGGCCGGGAATGCCCTCTTGCCAATGTTCGCCGAGCTCGTCGTAGCGCCTGCGTTTCTCCGGATCGCCCAGCACCTCATAGGCCTCGTTGATCTCTTTAAAACGGGCTTCGCCGGCGGCCTTATCTTTGGCGACATCAGGGTGATGCCGGCGGGCAAGTTTGCGGAACGCCTGCTTGATCTCGTCCGCCGAGGCACTCCGAGCCACCCCCAGTGTTTCGTAGTAATCTTGGAATGTAACAGCCATGAGTGCGCCCTGAGCAGGTCGGGGCGTCGGTTAAGATACATCTCCTAGGATGGTAACAGCATGGGGTTGATCCCGTAAAATTGAGGGGGCGTAACTCACTCATCGTAGGGTGAATGGTCCGCTTAACGTGGGGCCGTGGCCCCATGCCCATGAGCTGAGGTTTGAGGTGACGACCTTTTATCGGGTTGATGCGGGGGCGCTATCGCGGAAGTGTCAAAACACTCCCATGCCCTCCTTCGGTCCAGCTACTCGTAAACTCAAAGCGAAACTCGGTGCCCGCGTGAACACCGATCACGATGTGGTGTTTGCGGCCTCCTTTGACGGCAGTAAACTCTCGTTTTTACCCGAGGCGGTCATCCGCCCGAAGAGCAAGGCCGACATTGCCTCCACACTCGCGTTGGCCAACCAGCATAAGGTTCCGCTCACCACGCGCGGCGCGGGCAGCTCGCTGACCGGTTCGGGCTCGCCGATCCAAGGCGGCTGGGTGCTGGATTTGTCGGGCTGGAACAAGATCACGGTGGATGCCGAGGCCGGGTTCGCCCAGGTGCAGGCCGGCGCGGTGGTGGGCAACATCCACAAGGCGGTCGAGGCGCTCGGCTGGTTTTACCCGCCCGATCCGGCGTCCAAGCAATACTCCACCATCGGCGGCAACATCTCGTGCAACGCCGGCGGCATGCACGGCGGCAAATACGGGGTGACCCGCGATTTCGTGGTCGCGCTCAAGGGTTTCCTGCCCACCGGCGAATACGTCGAATGGGGCACGGCGACCAAGAAGTTTTCCGCTGGCTTTAACCTGCGTGACCTGTGGATCGGCGCCGAGGGCATGCTCGGGGTGGTGACCGAGGCGACGCTCAAACTCATCCCCTTGCCGGCCGCGCGCTGGACCTTGCTGACCGCCTTCGCCGACGAGACGGCGGCGTTCCGGGCGGTGCGGGCGCTCTTCGCCCAGCGGGTGCAACCGGCGATTTGCGAGTTTTTGGACCGTTACAGCGTACAATGCGCCGAGGCCAAGACCGGCAAAACCGTGTTCGCCGGCCAGGCGGGCCGCCCCGTGATTTTGCTGGAATTGGCCGGCACGGCCAGCGAGGTCGCCGAGGTGAAGGAGGTCGTCTTGGCTTGGGCGAAGGCGAACACCCTGGCCTTCCGCGAGGCGCGGGACCGGGCCGAGGCCGAGGAGCTGTGGGAGGTGCGCCGCAAGTGCTCGGGGGCGATGTTCGCTCTGGGCGATTCCAAGCTCAACGAGGACATCGTGGTGCCGATGCGCAGTTACGAAAAGTTCGCCGTCTTTTTGGACAAACTCCGCAAGTCCTCGAAGTTGTCCATCCCGACCTTTGGGCATCTGGCCGATGGTAATCTCCACGTGAACATCATGTATCACCGCGAAAACCGCGCCGAATACCTGCGCGCCGAAAAGGCGGTCGGCCAGCTCATGGCGGGCGTTGTCAAGCTGGGCGGAGCGATCTCCGGCGAACACGGCATCGGTCTGGCCAAGACGCCGTTTTTGCGGCTCCAGCATTCGCCGGCCCAGATCAAGGCCATGCGGGCGATCAAAACCGCGCTCGATCCCCAAGGCATACTCAACCCGGGGAAAATGTTCACGCTGTTTAAGGTCTGGGAGCACCCGCGCCTGAAGATCGCCTTACCGTGGGACCACAAATGAGCTCACGCTGACAGCGTTAATTAAATCTATAGCCGTTTGAGGTAGCGCAGACTTCTAGTCTGATCCGACGGACAAAGAAGACTGGAAGTCTGCGCTACTTTCCACGCATCTTTGCCCTCCCCATTCCCATGCCGGAGGGCTAACACCCTTGGCAAATCCCCTGGCCGTTTCAGGCCAGGG
>JBIIMH010000137.1:0-5643 GCA_044338095.1 Rariglobus sp.
TTTTAGGCGAGATCAAGGCCGCCTACAAAAAGGATAAGGACCTGCGCGGTCAGCAGGCCGCCGCCATCGGCTCGGCGGTGCTCCGGCGCGTGTTGGCGGGCAGCGAGGGCGAACTCAAGCCGGCCGCTGCCGCACCCACGGTCATCGTCATGATCGGGGTCAACGGCTCGGGTAAAACCACCTCTTCGGCCAAACTTGCCTGGTTGCTCAAGCAGGACGGCAAGTCGGTGATGCTGGCCGCCTGCGACACCTTCCGTGCCGCAGCCGTCGAGCAGCTGAAGGCGTGGGCCACACGGCTGGAGTTACCCATCATTGCCAGCCACACCGGTGCCGATGCGGCTGCGGTGGCCTTCGACGCCTGGAAAGCCGCCAAAGCGCGCGGCTGCGACTACCTCATCGTCGATACGGCGGGCCGTTTGCACACCAAGGGGCACCTCATGGACGAGTTGGCGAAAATCCGCCGCGTGCTACAGAAAAACGACGCCACCGCGCCGCATCATTCGTGGTTGGTGGTCGACGGCTCGCTGGGCACCAATTCGATCGAGCAGGCCAAGGTTTTCCACAAGAGTTTCGGTCTGACCGGGCTGATTGTCACCAAGCTCGATGGCACCAGCCGAGGCGGCGCGATCGCGGGCATCTGGCGCGAGTTAAAGCTGCCTATCTACTTTTTGGGGCTGGGCGAACAACCCGAGGATTTGCAGCCCTTCAGCGCCGAAAACTACGCCAAGGCGGTTTTCGGCGGCGAGTAAACGGCTAAGCCGGATGCAGAGGATATCGGCCCGGTCCACGCGGACTGGTGGGCCCAGCCTCTCTGCGTCAGGGGCTTGCCGTTTTTATCCGCCACCTCAACCGCGCCACGACAGATAAGATACATTTATCCGGCCGCACGCCGTCCTTTATTATAGTCCGTCCGCTGCACCTACGCCCCCGCCGATCACCACGCCTCAGCGCTGGCATTGTGGGCAAAAGTAGGTCGCCCGCTGCCCGAGCACGCTGCGCTTCACCACCCCGGCGCACCGCACGCACCCCGAGCCCTCGCGGTCATACACCCGCAGACTTTGCTTAAAATATCCCGGCGCCCCGTCTTCGCGCAAAAAGTCCCGCAAGGTCGTGCCGCCCGACTGGATCGACGCCGCCAGCACGCGCTGGATCGACTCCACCAGCCGGGCGAACTCGGCGCGCGTCACCTTGCCGGCGGGCCGGGTGGGCCGGATGCCCGCCATAAACAGCGCCTCGCTAGCGTAAATGTTGCCCACCCCGACCACCACCGAGGCATCCATGATAAAGGGTTTTACCGCCGAGGTTTTGCCGCGCGACAACGCAAACAGGTGCTCGGCGGTGAAGCCCGCCTCCAACGGCTCGGGACCGAGATCGGCCAAAAGCGGGTGGCGCTCCGGGGTTGCCGCATCGACCAGCAAGATGCACCCAAAGCGGCGCGGATCGTGAAAACGCAGTTGTTTACCCGAAGACAGCAGGAGCCCGACGTGATCGTGCTTTTTCCAGTCCGAGGCGGGGTCAACGATGCGCAGGCCGCCCGACATACCGAGGTGGATCAAAAGGGTACCGGCCGAGGTGCCGAACAGCAGGTATTTGGCGCGCCGCCGGGCGGTCTCGATGGTGACGCCGGCCAACGCGTCGACCGACTCCGGAATCGGCCAGCGCAAGCGGCGTTCGCGCACGGTGACGGCGACGATCCGCTGGCCGAGCAAATAAGGGGCGACCCCGCGCAACGTCGTTTCGACTTCCGGCAATTCAGGCATGGCAAAAGCGCTACGGCCTCAACGCGCCCAGCTCAAGCACCACCGGCCACGAGCACGAAAGCCTGCCGCATGAAATGCATCCCGATGACGACCACCGGTCATCTTCGCCTCGGGCATATAATCGTGGGCCGAATGGATAAAACCCCTTGTTTAAACCAAACGCTTGGGTTTAATTCCGATCATGGGCAATTGGAAGAAGACACTCGAAAAGCTCATGAGTGGCCAAGCCGATGCTGGCATCGGCTATGAAGATCTTTGCCACCTGCTCAGGCGGTTGGGTTACACGGCAAAGCAATCAGGCAGTCACAATGTCTTCCGCAAGCCGGGCAGTCAGTTGATCAACGTCCAGAACTCAGGCGGCAAGGCCAAGTCCTACCAAGTCGCCCAAATCCGCGAAATCCTTAGCAACGAACAAAAATGAAAACCACCACCCTGGCCCGCGACTACGAGATCCGTATTTGGTACAGTGCCGCCAAAGGCGACGAATGCTTTGTGGCACAAGTCAGCGAGATGCCCGGCATCATGGCCCACGGGGCGACCTGCGAAGAAGCGGCGCACGAAATCCACCAGGCGCTGACCTTGGCGCTGGCCGTCGCTGCGGAGGCCGGAGAAGCCCCGCCGGCACCGTACAATCACGGTTTGGCGGCCTTGGGCAGGGCAGGCGGGGCGAAGAAAAGCGCCAAAAAGAGCGCGGCGGCCAAGCTCAACGGCAAACGCGGCGGGCGTCCGCGTAAAGCGGCCGCAACCCAGGCGGTCGCCTGATTTTTACGCACGGGCTGAAAATCGGGCCGGGCCGTCCGTTTGATCAACCCACCGTCACTTGGCCGTTCATCAGCATCGGCAGCAGCCAGTCCCGCAGCGCCGTCAGTTCTTGGTTTTGCTTTTCAAGGTTCTGCTGCTGGCCAGTTATTGGGGCAACCTTATCAGTATATAGTTTCGCCAGCTCAATACTGGGCAGGGGAATCTTTATCGCTTTTAATGTTCCACCCGAAATTTCTTTGAAGGTTGAGCCGGAGGCGTTCTGCTCAATCAACTTCATGAAATGATTGAGGGTTTGATAAATGAAATCAGTCCCATACCCGCGATTCGGAACAAATGATTTAAAGCCCTGGTTTGTTGTAAGCTCGTTTGTTGCTATAGCGGTGTAGCCGATCGGGGCTCTTGAGCTGAGCAAAACCGTTCCGGCGGGCATGAGCTTGAGTGAGGATTCTTTTTTACCGGCCTCGGTCACATCGATTTCTCCGCGATCTATAAACTTGTTCCCCTTGTTGTTAGAAAGGTCTTTCGGGGTAATCCATGGAATGCCATTCGTGCAGTAATAGGCATCGTTCTCTTTACTCGGGGTGGTGCCGCCCACGACCTCGCCCAAATTGTCGAGTGTGCCGGCACTCCACCCTGCGGGGATGGGGCGGTTGAGGGTGGGGTTGTGGACCATCGGGCCGCCGGAGGATTTGTAGGGGTGGCCTGCAAGCTCGGGGCGGCCCAGGCTCGCCGCTTGCGCCGCCGTCAGCGGAAAATCAAACTGCACAAACCAATAATCATACAACAGCTTCGCCATCCCCTCCAACTCCGCGTTGATCGCGTTGTTTAACTCAATCTTCGCGTCCAGGGCCGAAAGCACGCTGGCGATACGCTTTTGGGTAAGCTCTGGAGGAAAAGCGAACTCCACTTCCTTGAGTCCAAATCCCGTCAAATGCTTAATAGTCGATCCGATGAAGTGTTTTTCAAGCCCGCCGGTTTTTCCGGCCAGCAGGAAACGATAATAAAGAAATTCGGTATCGTAACCCGACTGAACCCTGACGCGATGCAGGGCTTTTTGGATTTTCATATTCGGCACGGCCCCACGCCATAAAGCGCAGCGACCAGGCTCTCCACCCTCACAAACCACTAAATCTCCGGGTTTTAATCCATATCGCTCGCTCTCGGACTCCTCAAAGCGCATTTCATTGAGATTACTAAAGTCGAATCCGCCCCAACGAACATTGATATTACCGAGGTATGGTTGCGGCTCTCCCTTGTTCTTCTCCTTATCCAGCATTTTGCCGAGGCACATATCTGCAATTGCGCCCAGCTTTTGTGTTTTCCACGTTTTCATAGCTTCAGACCTTTTAGCTGAGCTTTGATGTTATCTTCCAAGTCTTTGGATTGTCTAAATAACGACGCCAAACGATCTTGGTGTGATGTAATTTTAGCCGAAAACTCCTTGTCCGTAATCTCCACGTGCTCCACCTTGACCTCAAAATACTGCCCGGCGCTCAAGGAATAGTTTTTCTCCGCTATATCATCATACGAAACGACCACCGACAAATCATCGACCGCTGTTTTAGTATTAAAGGTCCGGATAATGGCATCCTCCTCCTCGGTGGATAATACGGTTTTCTGGTTTTTTCCCTCCTTGACCTTGGTGCCGAGTTTGGAGGCGTCGACCAGGATGACGTCGCCTTTATTGGAGGCGTCCAAAAACAAGATAGAGACGTTGGTGCCGGTGGTGGCAAAGATGTTGCTCGGCATGGAAACGACGCCGGCGAGCATCTTTTTCTCCACGAGGTATTGGCGGATGCCTTTATCAATCCCGGACTGGGCGGTGATAAACCCGGTGGGCACGACGATGGCGGCTTTGCCGTCGGGGCTGAGCGAGTGGATGATGTGCTGGATAAACAGCAGGTAGATGGCCATGGAATCCTTCTCCTTGGCGGGCACCTTGGGGATGCCGGCGAAGAAGCGTTCCTGGTTGGCCTTGGTGTCGAGCTGGTCGCGGAAGTCGCTGAAATCGAGTTTGAAGGGCGGGTTGGAGACGATGCAGTCGAACTTTTTGAGCGCGCCGTTTTTATCCTTATGCTCGGGGTGGAGGAGAGTGTTGCCCTGGACGATGTTGGGGATCGAGTGGACGAGGTTGTTGAGGATCAGGTTGAGGCGGAGCAGGCCGGAGGATTTTTGGGAAATGTCCTGCGAATAGATCGTGCAGCGCTCCTCGCCGATGCGGTGAGCGAGGCTCATGAGCAGGGTGCCGGAGCCGCCGGAGGGGTCGTAGCAGGAGACGTTGGAGCGGCCGAGGGTGACCAGGCAGGCGGCCATGATTTTGGCCACGGCGTGCGGGGTGTAGTATTCGGCGTATTTGCCGCCGCCGTCCTTGTTGTAGTCTTTGATGAGGTACTCGAAGAGGGTCGCAAAGAAATCGAATTTTTCGGCAAAGATCTGCTCAAAGCTGAAGCCGGTGAGTTTATTAATCAGCGCGCGGGCGAACTCGTTGCGTTTGGAGGAAACGAAGTCGGTGATGGCGTCGAAGAGGACGACCTTGGTTTTATCGTCGGTGGTGACGGAAAACACGTCGCTGTTGAGGGCGGCGATTTCGAGCAGGGTGGCGTCGAGGATTTTGGCGAAGTTATCCTCGTTTTGGCGACCGTAGAGGGTGGACAGGAAGTGCTCGGGGCGGAGTTGGGCGGTGCTACCGCCGAGCTGGGCGAGGAGCAGCTCGTAGGCGTCGGGGGTATAGGCGCGAAGGGCGTCCTCCCATTTTTCGGCCTTGGCGAGTTGGGGGGCGATGCGCTTGGCCTCGTAGGCGAACTTATCGTTGAGGAACTTGTAGAGGAAGATCTGGGTGATGATCTTGAACTCGTTGCCATCGTTGCCGAGGCCGTGGTTGGCGCAGACGGCTTTGAGGTCGTCGATGAGGGTTTTGGCCTGGGTTTCGAAGGTGCGGGAGGAGGTCATCCGGAAGAAGTAGCGAGCAGTGAGTAGCGGGTAGCGAGTAGGCGGAGGGAACGGCGAAAAAACCGCGAATCATTTGTGGCGGTTGCGCGGGGTTTTCGGCGGGGAGTCGAAAAGTAGCGCAGACATCCAGTCTGCTTCGGGCGGTAATCCAAGAGCAGACTGGAAGTCTGCG
>JBIIMH010000138.1:0-5627 GCA_044338095.1 Rariglobus sp.
CAAGGGCTTGCCCTGCCGCCCGCCGCGCTGGGGGAAAAGCGGCCCACCAGTGAGCGGGTGCAAATCGGCGAAAACGGGTTGCCGCTGATTCCCTGCGCGCCCAATGCCCCGGCCACTCGCCTGAGTGTCGAGTCCCTGCTCTCCCTCGAACAGGACACCCAAGCCAAGGAGGACTTGAACCGTGCCGGGCTTACTCTTTGACACCAACATTTGGCTCGGGGCGCTCTTCCCGACCCACCCGTTCCACCGCCAAGCCCGGCAGATTTTGGCCGATGCGACTCCCTCCGTTCCGGCGGTCTTCTGCCGGGCCACCCAGCAAAGTTTTCTGCGTCTGGTGTCCACCCCCGCGCTCTTGAAAACCTACGGCGCGCCCGATTTGACCAACCGGGATGCAGTCGTGGCGCTGAACGCCTTGCTCGCCATGCCGCAAGTGTGTGAACGCGAAGAGCCCCCGGGCGTGTTTGCGCAGTGGCAGCGGCTGGCCGCCTGCGACACCGCTTCGCCCAAGGTCTGGATGGACGCCTACCTTGCCGCCTTTGCCCTCGGCGGCGGCCTGCGCCTAGTGACCCTTGACCACGATTTTAAGGCCTATCAACGCGACGGACTCGACCTGCTCCTGCTCAACCCCTGAACGGCGGCCTTTCGCTCTAAGTCACCCCGCCAAAACTTCGCTTGTTTCGCCCCCCCCTAAACGCGCCTACTGTCATGCCCGATGAATCCGAACTCGCACCCGACCACTCCGGTCCGCCCCCTCCTGAGCGGGCAGCAGATGCAGCGGATCTTACTAGCAGGCAGTAACATTTAACGTGTCGGATCCTGAGCCCCCTTAAAATCAAAGCCATACTTCGAGCCTTTTAGCCGCGAAAGATCGCAGAGAACGCATAGAAATACTGGGTTTGTTCTTTGCGCTCCTTGCGATCTTTCGCGGCCAAACTGCCTTGGTTTGATCCGACTCTTTGAATGTTACTGCCCCCTAGTTAGAGCTTGCAGAATCATTACGGGGTATTGGGCCGGGGGCATTGCCTGATTATCCAAACAGGGAGGCGTCCTTGTCTTGGTCATCCGTAAAAATCGGTTCGCGGAGTGGCTGGCGACGTGTTGGGTTGGGCCTTCGCCATGGCCACTTTCCAACTCGACCTCACCCACCGTCCTCGTCGTCTCCGTCGCAACGCCACTGTGCGTTCCCTCGTCGAGGAAACCACCCTGCGGCCGAGTGATTTCATCGCCCCGCTGTTCGTGGTCGAGGGCAACGGCGCTCCCGAGCCGATCGCCTCCATGACCGGGGTGTTCCGCTACAATATCGCCGACTTGGTCAACGAATGCCGTGAACTGGCCGCACTCGGGGTGCCGGCGGTGGCCCTTTTTCCCAAGCTGGACAAATCGTTTAAGGACGACGTCGGCACCGCCGCGCTCTCGCCGGACGCGCTGATCCTGCGGGCGGTGCGTGCCGTCAAACAGGCCGTGCCCGAGATGGTGGTCATGACCGATATCGCTCTCGATCCTTACACGACGCACGGTCACGACGGCGTGCTCACTGCCGACGGCCGCGATGTGGCCAACGACGCCACCGTGGAAATTTTGGTCAAAATGGCCGTGCTTCACGCCCAGGCCGGGGTGGATTTTGTGGCTCCTTCCGACATGATGGACGGCCGCATTGGGGCGATTCGCCGCGCGTTGGATGCGGCGGGCTGCACGCAGACGGCGATCATGGCTTATTCGGCCAAGTTCGCCTCGGCCTATTACGGGCCGTTCCGCGACGCGGTCGGAAGCGCTTCGGCCGCCGGTACGCACCTTTTGGATAAACGCACCTATCAGCTAAATCCCGCCAACCGCCGCGAGGCGCTCGCTGAGATCGCTCTTGATGAAGCCGAGGGCGCGGACGTGCTCATGGTGAAACCCGCTGGGGCTTATTTGGATATTATTCGCGAGGTGCGTGATACGACGCGCAAGCCGGTGGCCGCCTACCAGGTGTCGGGTGAATACGCGCAGATCCAGGCAGCTGCGCAGCTGGGGTGGTTGGACCTGGCGCGCACCCGCCACGAGTCGCTGTTGGCGATCAAACGCGCGGGGGCTGACATGATTTTAACCTATTTCGCCAAGCAAATGGCGGCAGTGCTGCGGTAAGATGGGTGGCTTGGGCAAGGGGTGGAACTGAGTAGCGCAGACTTCCAGTCTGCTTTGGAAGAGACCGAATCTGGCAAAGCAGACTGGGAAGTCTGCGTTACTTTACGATCCCTGCCAGTCGGCTTGGCCCTTGTGATCGGGGGATCGGCGGCGTTTATGGAGCGCATTTATGTGCGCAGCATTTTCACCGGAAGAAGACTTGTTGTTTGAAAAGACCGGTGCCGCCGTGCTCAAACGGCTGCGCAAAACGCGCAACCCGGCCGACCTGCTCGCGGGCGTGGTGAGCGCGCACAAGGAGTTTGACCGCGCGTTTGCATCGGCTGCGACCGAGGCCAAGGCCGCTGTCGCGTGCCGCGCGGGGTGCGACGCGTGTTGCCACGTTCCGGTGGGCGTGCAGGCCCACGAGGTGCTGATTGCCGCCGCCCACGTGCAGACGCATTTTTCGCCCACGCAACTCGATGAACTGATCGCGCGCACCGCTGCACACTCCCAGGGGTGCGCGGGCGAATGTTTGCCGTCATGCTGGCGATTGATCAGGCGGTGGTGGAGGCGGGCTTTGACGGCCAGGCATATGATTTCGGCTCGGCCTTGCACGAGGCACTGACCAGCAGTCTGTGCGCGGTGCGCTGGGTTCAGCGCCAAAACGCGTTTCCCGAAGCGTGCCGTGAGGCCGGGAATGCGCAGGATCACGGGGACTCCGGTGTGATGCACCCGGAAGGGTATTTTCAGGACTAATCGCCTTTCGACCCCGTCGAGGTGATTTGTCCTTCGGCCAGGTGGGGCGTGATGGTTTCGCCTGTTTTGACGAGTTGCGCGAGCACCTGGGCCAGTCGAGCGCTGAAAACACGCGCGCCGTCGGGGGTGAGGTGCATCGAATCGGCGAATTGGCGCTCGTCTTCCATCCAGTCGCTGGCGTTGAGGTAGGTTACCCCCGCCGCGCTTGCCAGTTCGCGCACATGGGCCCGTAGCCGAGGCCAGATCGGCTTGGCGTAAAATGCGGCACGGTGCTGCCTGGACATGGGCATCTCCACGAACAGCACCCGGATGTGGTGCGCGTGGGCGAGTTGCACGATTTGGCTGATCGGCGTGGAAAACCCTGCCCGCGTTTCCGTGATTGCTGTGCAGCGCTCGACAAACGAGGCGATTTCAGGCGCTCCCGGCGGACCAAAATCGTCCACCCGGCCAAATCGGTTCGTTTTTTGTGGCGGTAATCCGATGGCGGAAAACTGCCGCCGCAGCCGTTCCACTTTTGTCCATAACGAAGAGCGCTCGGCCAGCATCGGCACGTGTTGGGTGAAGACCAGTTCCCAGCGTTTTAACTGGGAGCCGGGCGAGTAAAGCTCAGCAGCCCGTTCCGGGTCGTAGTACGAAAAGGCTCGATTGCCCACGAGGTCCGACCACTCGCCAAGCGGGGGAGCATTGAGTTGATCGTCAAAGAAGCCATAGACGAGCCACTGGGGCCGCAGTTTGTGCGCGAGTGCCCGGCGCCAGATGAGGTAATGCTCCACCGGCGTGGTCGCTCCGAGCGCGAGATTGAGCGAGGGGGCCGCAGGTTGGTTTGCGGGCCAACCCGACCGAAACGATGCGGGGTCGCCGCCCGCCTCCATCAGTGAATTCCCCAAAAACACCACAGATGTGTCCGCTGGCGGGTGCGTCACTACGGCAAACGCCCGCTGGCGCTGGGAACGCACGGCCAGGTGTGCGATGAGGGCGTTGTAGCCGACGAGAACGAGCAGCGCCACGCCGAGCGCAATGAGGAGTCGCTTGGATTTCATCGCTTAAAAATCAATGTAGATGAACCGCGAGGATTGACCGCAGAATAAGATCACCGCGCCCAATAGCGCCCCCCACCACAAGCCGCGCAGCCAGGCGCGATCAAGGTGCCCGGCGCCCACAGGCGGGGCCGTGCCACAGCCCTGCAGGAACTCGCACACCGACTTGATCCAAAGGAACGTTTTCATGCGTGGGGTTAAACGCCGGCGATTCGCCGGAAAAAGAAGAGTGCGGTCGGTAAATCCATGCAGAAAAACGCCCAGCCGAGGTTAACCGAAACGAAGGTCAGGGCCCACCCCGCCGCTGCACCCCAGGGCGAGGGTTGCGCAATTGGCGGGCGCCAGCCTTTCCATATCCGGTGCCCGGCCAGCAGGATTCCGTGCCACAGGCCCCAGACAAGGAAGTTGAGCCCCGCGCCGTGCCACAGGCCGCTGACCGCCAGAGTGGTTAATACGTTAAGGTAAACCCGCTGCGGTGACCGGCGTGACCCGCCGAGGGGAATAAAAACGTAATCGGTGAGCCACTGGGTGAGCGAGATGTGCC
Organism: Rariglobus sp.; assembly: GCA_044338095.1. Classification (GTDB taxonomy): domain Bacteria; phylum Verrucomicrobiota; class Verrucomicrobiia; order Opitutales; family Opitutaceae; genus Rariglobus. The sequence continues at coordinate 4,441 of JBIIMH010000138.1, forward strand.
AGTGGGCCCAGAATGCGGCGATGTTGGTGCGTGCATAGGGCCAGTCGAAGTTCTCCGGCACCTTGATGCCGAACAGGCGCGCCGAGCCGATTGCGATGTCCGAATAGGCCGAGAAATCGACGTAGATTTTCACCCCATAGGCCAGCAGCCAAAGCGGTAGTGCCCACCGCTCCGCCCGCGCTATATCGGCCATGTTCAGGTGGTCGGTGAACGCGCTAAGCAGGTCGGCGATGGCGAACTTTTTTGCCAGCCCGACGAGGATGCGGGTGATTCCCAGTTCCCAGTCCTCTGCCCACGCGAGGGAGGGGCGCGCGAGTTTTGCGGCGAAGTCGGGGTAGCGCTTGATGGGGCCGGCCACCATGGTCGGAAAAAACAGGATGAAGGCGAGGTAGTCGGCCAGTTTGCCGCGCTCGGCGGTGCCGCGGTAACGGTCGACGGCGTAATGAATGAATTCGAAAGTGAAAAACGAAATGCCGAGGGGCAAAAACGCCCCCGCCCAATACCACGGATTCTGAGGTGGCGGCCCCAGCATCAGGCCGGTGAGGAAATTCCAGTATTTGAAAATGATCAGGAACACGAGGGCCTGAGCGATGCCGGCCAGGCACAGCCAGGAGCCGGGTTTGTAGAGGCGGCTAAAGGCGCTCTCCCACATGAAAATCAGCAGGCAAAACGCGCCGGCGGCCCCGCCGATCTGGGTGAGGGAAAAGAAAATAAAGAAGGCGGCGCCGAAGAAAAAGCACACCCACGGCTGCCAGCGCGCCCCGGCCATCCGAAACCCGATGGCCGCCGGAACCAGAAAGAGCAGAAAATAGGTGAAGGTGTTGAAAATCATGGCGGCCTGCGAGCCGCGCAGAATAACGGATCTCGGGGGCGACCGCACTGGGGCGCAGGCCGTAGGCGGGGGTGGTTCTTAACCCACGGGGCGTTCCCATAGGCACACTCCTACTCCTACTCCTACTCCTACTCCTACTCCTACTCGTTCTCTAATCCTGACGAGAACGAGTCGGAGTAAGAGAACGAATCGGCGGGGCGGGGCGCTTGCCCACAAAAAAGCGGGGGCCGGTGGGGGCCCCCGCTGTGTGCTCCCGTCGCTGCCGGCGGTAGCGTCACTCGCTTTTACCAATAATTTTTAACGTGAGCTCTATGGGCCGGGAGGGCCAACCCTACAGGTTCCGCTTCCTGTAGCA
>JBIIMH010000139.1:0-5621 GCA_044338095.1 Rariglobus sp.
AACCAAGGTCAGCTTGTTGGTGAGGTCGTAGCTGACCCAGACGTTGGAGGTGTTGAAGGAGCGGTCATCGCTGCCATCAACGAAGTTAACCTGCTGGTAGCCTTGGCCGAGGAACACCTTCAGCTTTTCGATGCCGGTGTAGAGGAAGTAGGCCTCGTAGCCGATGTCGTTGGAGAAGCTGCCGTCGCCCTCGAAGAAGGACTTGGTCGGGACGTTGCCGCCATTAACGGTGCTGCCATCGAATTGGGAATCACGCACGGAAACGCCGGCGGAGTAATCCTTGACGATGTATTCAACCTTGGCGCCGGTGGCGTAGGGGCTGGAATAGGCAGCCGAGCTGTAGGAGATGAAAGCGTTGTTGGGGCTGTCGAAGGACTCGTAGCCCAACCAGCCGAGGAACTTGCCGGCGGTGATGGCGAACTCGCCGGTGGTGTAGGTCAAGTAAGCATCGAGCAGGCCGACGTCGGAGGCGGTGCCATTGACGTCAGACTTGAGGCCATAAACGCTCACCTTGGAGGTGAAGGACTCAAACTTGCCGTTGGCGGCAACCTTGAAGGAGTCATAGAGACGGCCGCTGTTGACGAGCTGCGCGTTCTTGGCGGCGGTGCCTTCGGTGACAACACCCGAACCGATGGCGTAACCATCGACGGAGAAGTTTTCGTTGAGCTTCACTTCAGCGGAAGCAGAGGCGGCGAGGACCGCGAAAGCGGCGAGGCCGGAGATCTTGGACAGGTGCTTATTCATAGCGTTGGTAGTAGTTTTGGGTGGATCGTCACTCCATTCACCGGGTCAGGGCGAATTTTTGCGACGGTTCGGCCGCCACAGAAACACCGGCAAAGGCGAACTGTCTAGATCATTTTTTTTCATACCCTTTCGTCCTAACCCCATGACCAATGAGAGTGAAACCCCGTTTCGCTAGGTCGATTGGGGTGAAAGCGGCTCATGCGACGGGCACAAAAAAGGCCGAGGCGGTGAGCCTCGGCCTTGAACGGTCGCGGGAGATTTCCCGCGCCGCTTAATCGGGACGTTAAGTGCTTAGAACTTGAAGATACCCTGAGCTGCGTAGAAGAACGCATCAGCGCCACCACTGTTCAAATCGCGCTTGGTGACTTCACCCTTCAGCGAAAAGTTTTTGGTGAACGAGTAGGTCGAAGCAGCGCCAAATTCGGTGTAGTCAGAACCCGTTGCGCTATCAAGAAAGCCATAGCGGCCGGCAACCGAGAGGGCGTCCGACACGGCATAAGTGGCCAAGAACGTGTAGGAGTAATCCACTGAATCAATGATGCTACCATACTCGCCGACCAGGGTCAGCTTGTCGGTAAGCGCGTAGGAAGCCCAAGCGCTAAAGTACTTGGTGGCATCCGCAGCACCTTCTGCATCCTCGTAACCGCCGCCCACGAACAAGGTCAATTTCTCGACGCCGGTATAAAGGAAGTAGGCCTCGTAGCCGATATCATCCGAGAAATCGCCATCGCCACCGAAGAACTTGTCACCACCGAGTGCTGAATCACGCGCAGAAATACCCGTGGAGTATGACTTCGTGATATACTCAACCTTGGCACCCGTGCCGTAATAAGCGTTATAGCCGTAACCAGCGGGACCGTAATCGATGAAGGCATTGCTGGGCGTGTCGAAGGACTCATAGCCCATCCAACCGTTAAATTGGCCACCCGTAACCGCGATATCGCCGGTTTTGTAAGTGACATAGGCGTCAAGTAAGCCTGCGTCAGCGGTCTTACTATTCTTGCTGGATTTGAGACTGTAGATGCTGACCTTTGAGGTGAACGCATCATATTTGCCGTTCAGGGCCACTTTGGCGGAGTCGTAAAGACGGTTGCTATTAAAGAGAACCTTATCTTTGGCACCAGCGGATGGCTCGGTGACAACGGCGGCGGCCGTGGCGTAACCGTCGAGTGACAGGTTTTCGTTGATGGCGACTTCCGCAGAAGCGGACGAGGCAATGACCGCGAAGGCGGCGACTCCGGAGATCTTGGACAGGTGCTTAATCATAGCGTTGGTAGTAGTTTTTGTTGGATGTTCGCACCCTCCACCGGGTCAGCAGGGAGTTGCGCGATGACCCGGCTTTAGCAAAGCGTCGGCCAACTTTTCAGCAGCCCCGCCAAAACGCACTCCGCTGAAAAACACAAAATACTGTCAAACAACAAACTTACCAAAAATTAACCCATTCGCATGATAAGATTTCATGCCGCGCCGGACCGCTTCTGCTCAAGGTTTAGGCTCCTTGAGCTCTTTTTTGACCTCGCTGAAGTTGCCCTGCTCGGCGGCGTGAATAAAGCCCTCGGCCACCGTCTTAAGCTCCTCCCAGCGGCGGCGGATCTGCTTGGCCTCGATAGGCGTCACCTTGCTGTCGGCGGAGGCGACGGCGATCACCGTGAGCAGATCGGCAAACTCACGCACGATCTCGTTGGTGACCGGGATCAGGGAAACCGGCTGCTGGCCAGGCACGGCATTGGCGATAAAAAAGCCGCCCGCCCGCTCGCACACCCACTGGGCGATGCGTTTGTCGCCCGTGCTTTTAAGCAACTGGTCGATGCGGTCGAGCGGGTTGCTCGCGCCACTGCCGGCGTCCTGCGCGGGCACTTCGGCCCATTTATAGACCAGTGATAGCGAAAGCCCCAGATCGGCCGAGATCTGCTTGGCGCTGGTCTGCTTCAAAACCTCCTTCAAAAGCTCATGCGATTGCATGGGGCCGGAGCGTGGCGAGGCATTAGACAAACGCAATACGCCTCACACCGCCGCTTACATCCGCCTACAAGATTTCCCCCTTCATGGTTTTTTTAGTGCGTTGGCCCGCTTGGCTGTGGCAAAGCTTATACTCCCATGAACATCCACGAATATCAGGCCAAGGCGCTCTTTGAGAAGTTCGGCGTGCCCGTACCCAAGGGCGTTGCCGCAAAATCCGCCGCTGAATTTGAGTCTGCGCTTGCGCAACTCCCCGACGCTCCGGTCGTCGTCAAATCGCAAATACACGCCGGCGGGCGCGGCAAGGGCACGTTCACCGACGGCTACAAGGGCGGCGTCAAGTTCGCCAAGACCAAGGCCGACGCGCTCGATTACGCCAACAAGATGTTCAACAACACGCTGGTCACCATCCAGACCGGCCCGGCCGGCCGTAAGGTGCAGACGATTTACTTCACCCAGGCCTGCGACATCAAAAAGGAATATTACCTGGCCATCCTGCTGGACCGCGCCACCTCCAAGCCGGTGATCGTCGCCTCCACCGAGGGCGGCGTTGATATCGAAACGGTCGCCCACGACACTCCCGAGAAACTCTTCAAGGTTATCGTCGATCCCTCCTACGGACTGGCCGATTACCAAGTGCGCGAGTTGGTCTTCAAACTCGGCTTCAACCCCGCCGAGGCCAAGAACGCCGCCAAGCTCATCCGCGGGCTCTACACCTTCTTCTGGGAAACCGACGCCGCGATGGTGGAAGTTAACCCGCTCATCACCACGCCCGACAACCAGGTGCTGGCGCTCGACGCCAAGGTCTCCTTCGACTCCAACGCACTCTATCGCCACCCCGAGATCGTCGCCCTGCGCGACCTCGCCGAGGAAGACCACAAGGAGATCGAGGCCTCCAAGTTCGGCCTCTCCTACATCGCCCTCGACGGCAACATCGCCTGCTTGGTCAACGGTGCCGGCCTGGCCATGAGCACCATGGACATCATCAAGCACTACGGCGGTAACCCGGCCAACTTCCTCGACGTCGGCGGTGGCGCCAGCAAGGACCAGGTCATCGCCGCGTTCAAAATCATCCTCGGTGATGCGAACGTGAAGGGCATCTTTGTTAACATTTTCGGCGGCATCATGGACTGCAACGTGATCGCCACCGGCATCGTCGAAGCCGTGAAGGAAGTCGGCCTCAAGCTGCCGCTGGTTGTTCGCCTCGAAGGCAACAACGTCGCCACCGGCAAGGCCACCCTCGCCGCCTCCGGTTTGTCATTGGTTTCCGGTGACACCATGGCCGACGCCGCCCAGAAGATCGTGAAACTCGTGGCCTGAGGGTAGTAGCGAGTAGTGGGTAGCGGGTAGCGAGCATTACGATCTTCCGACGACTCGCTACTTCACTGCTCCCCCCACTACTCGCTACCCGCTACTCGCTACTCACTACTGCCCTCAACTACCCGCTACTCACTACTCGCTACTTTAAAAATGAGCATTCTCATCACTCCCTCGACCAAGATTCTCGTGCAAGGCATCACCGGCGACTTCGGTGGCCGCCACGCCAAGCTCTCCCTCGACTACGGCACCCAGATTGTCGCCGGCGTCACCCCCGGCAAGGGCGGCCTGTTCTTCGAACACGGCACCCACAAAGTTCCGATTTTTAACTCCGTGGCCGACGCCGTCGCCGCCACGGGTGCCACGGTCGCCGTCGTCTACGTGCCGCCGCCTTTCGCTGGCGACGCCATTTTGGAAGGCGTTGACGCCGGCCTCGACCTGGTGGTCGCCATCACCGAGGGCATTCCGATCAAGGACATGATCCGCGTGAAGCGCGCCATCACCGGCAGCAAGACCCGCCTGGTCGGCCCGAACTGCCCTGGCGTCGTCACACCCGGCACCGGCCCGGATTCCACGGGCGGTTGCCGCATCGGCATTGCTCCCGGCTACATCCACAAGAAGGGCCACGTCGGCGTGGTTTCCCGCTCCGGCACGCTCACCTACGAGGCGGTGTTCCAACTCACCTCCAAGGGCATCGGCCAGTCCACTGCGGTGGGCATCGGCGGCGACCCGGTCAACGGCACCAGCCACCTCGACATCATCAAGCTGTTCAACGCAGACCCGGACACGCACGCCATCATCCTGATCGGCGAAATCGGCGGCAACGCCGAGGTCGAGGCCGCGCGTTGGATCAAGGCCAACTGCAAAAAGCCGGTGGCCGGTTTTATCGCCGGTGCAACCGCGCCCGCTGGTCGTCGTATGGGTCACGCCGGCGCCATCGTCGGTGGTGTTGAAGACACCGCTGCGGCCAAGATCGCCGTGTTTAAAGAGTGCGGTATCGAGGTTGCCGAAACCCCCTCCGACATGGCCGACGCGCTCCTGCGCGCCGCCAAGGTCAAGGGCGTCACCCTGAGCTAAACCTTAAGATCGGAACGAGAGCTCCTCGATCCACCAAGCGAAAAGGCCGCGCTAATTAGCGCGGCCTTTTTTTGTCCCTCAGGGAGGGCCCACCTCCGAGTGGTCTCGGTTTAAGGTTAAAGTAGCGCAGACTTCCAGTGTGCTTGGGTCGGATTAAATCGAATACAGCCAAGGCCTTTTAGCCGCGAAAGATCGCAAGGATCACAAAGAACAAGCCCTGTATTTTTATGCGTTCTGTGCGTTCTTTCGCGGCCAATGGATTGGAGTTTCGGAGCAGACTGGAAGTCTGCGCTACTTTTAGCGCCCTTCCGCCAAGGCTCACTTCATGTTGAGCGTCAGGTAGCGCATGACGCCGCGGTACTGCACAAGCAAAGCGTTGAGACCCGGCCGCAATGCGGCGGTGGCACTGGGCACATCGGTCACCGGGCGGCGGTTGATCTCCACGATCACCACACCGGGAACGAGGATGTTGGCGTAGGGGGAGTTTTCGTTCACAGCCGTAACCACCACCCCGTTCTCCACCC
>JBIIMH010000140.1:0-5589 GCA_044338095.1 Rariglobus sp.
CAGCGCGACCTGTGGCCCTGAGCGTGAGCTCAGGGATTAAGCGGTATCCATGCGGATCTCCTTCAATTCTTTGAGGATGCCGGTTTTGACGCGCAGGCTGCGCGAACGCACGTCGCGGTAGGCGCGATCGAGCACGCCGTCGAGCAGGCGGTCAAATGCCTTCAGTTCGGCCAGTTGCAGGTTGGCCAGTTCGATCACATGCAAGGTCTCCAGAGCATTGCGCGGGTTGTCCACCAGGAGGGCGGCGTCCCAGTCGATGAGGGTCACATCTTGCCGGTAGTAACTCAAACGCTGGCTAATGCTTTCCACGATTTCGTCGTGGGCGAGGTCGGCGGGGTTTTCCTCCTGCGTGAGGAGCGCGGCGACCTCGGCCCGGTTGGCCTCCATCCACGCCTGGGCGTCATCGATGGGGCTGGTGATGCAGAAGACGGTGTAGGGCGAGGAGCGCACAACCTGGCCACCCCATGTCATCTTCGGCTTAGGCGCGGCGAGCGCAGTAGAGGTGCTGGTTGAGAGCACTGAGGGGGATGACGGCGGCCTCGGGATGCATACGATTGAAGCGCGTGTCGGCGGGGGCATCTGTGTTACCAGCAGATTTTTAAGCCGTGTGGAGTGTAGTGAGGGAATTTGTCGTAGCCCGAGACGAGGGTGAAACCCTCGTTGATGGCGGTCCAGATGAGCAGACGGTCGAATGGGTCTCGATGGTCGGTAGGGCGAGGCAGGCGGCCTGAGCTGGAGGCAGTTTCTTGGGAAAGCGGTATGATATTCCAACCGGCATCAACGACGAAGCGGGGAAAATCCTCGGGCACGGCTCCTTGCAAGGTGAGTTTACCGAGGCCGGCTTTGAGGCTGATTTCCCAGAACGACACGACACTGACGGAGATAGTGTTGGCAGGATTTTGCAGTGCTTTCCGAGCGTTCGCGGAGAGCCGGTTGGCATCTTGCAAAGCCCAAAGGAGTGAGCAGGTATCGAGCAGGAGGTTCATGAGCCGAGGAACTCCTCCTCGGTCATCTTAAAATCAGGATGGATGGTGACGCTAAACTTTCCAGCGAGGTGGCCCAGTTTGCGTTTGGGGGCGGTCGGGGGCGGGCCGAAGACGGCGACGGGACGTTTGTTGCGGCCGTAGGTGACGGTGACGGACTCGCCCTTTTCGACGAGGGCGAGAGCCTCGGGCAGGCGGGCTTTGAATTCGCCAATGGTGAGGGTGGTAGCCATGCCGGAAAGGTGATCCCAACGGGACAAGTAGTCAAGTTGGGTGGCGTGGGGCAAAGCAGGCTGAAGGGTGCCGAGGGATTACCAGACCGTGTTTGAGGCGAAACTCGCGAAGGCCGGGTCGATGGTCAGGAGGGTGAGGTCTTCGATCTTGGCTTGAGCGGCCAAAAGGCGGTCGAACGGGTCGCCATGCAAGGAAGGGTGGGTTCCTGCATAGGCTGCGTGTTCGAGAGTAACTGGCAGCAGACGCCAGTTCTCTTTTTGCGCGGTGGTGCCCCAGCCCTGCAATAAGGTCGGCGGAAGAAGCAGTTTCCCGAGCCGATGTTTGGTCGCGATTTCAAAGACGGAAACCGTGCTCAGCCAGCATTCGTTGCTTGAGTCGGTGATGAGTTGGCGAGCCTTTGCGCTGAGTCGGGGGTGATCGTCCAGCCACCAGAGCACGGTATGCGTATCCAGAAGGAGCTTCACGGGAGGTTGAGCGGGTCGCTCGGGCTGGGGATTAGGCCGCTATATTCTGGTGGAATTGGAGCCAGGGCGTCCTCCGAAGAGAGCGGGCCGAACAGGCCCTTAAAACGTCCGGGCACACGCGGCGCCAAGGGGGCAGCGGCGAGGGGGACGAGGCGGGCGAAGGGGTGGCCGGCACGGGCGATGGTGATTTCCTCGCCGGCCTCGACGCGGGCGAGGAGACGGGAGAGCTGGGTCTTGGCCTCGTGGACGTTGACGACGGAGGAAAGCTTAGGCGGGACGACGATCTTGGGCCCATTGCCTGGCCTGGGGGTCGATTTGCGGACAACGCGGCGGGCGGGTTGAGGGTTGGCTTTGGTGGCCTTGGTCTTAAGCGCGGTTGGCATGGGAAAATGACTTAGCTAATCGATTAGCTAAGTCAAGGGATGCGGAGGCCGGGGGGCTTAAAGCACCTCGATTACTTCGACTGTTACCGGGATGGCGGAGCGGTCGAGGTGGACGACTTTTAGCTTTCGTGGCGGAGGTGGAGTTTTACGCCCTTTGGAAGCGGAGTGCTGGCCCACGTGTTTACGACGGCGTAGTCGGCGAAGGATTCGGGGAAGGTTTTGCCAGCGGCTTTGGCTTCGTCGGAGAGGTTTACCTCCGCTTTTATGCGCCCATTCGGCTTTGCGTTAAACGCTCAAATCGAAACGTGAATGCGAGCTCAACAGGGTCAACCGGCGCGATGATTGCGCCGGTTGGCTATCTGCTGAAAACCTCGCAGAACCTTAACGATCCACGTTTGGGCGGCGCGTGGCGGGAGGGCCGCCTATTGAGGTCTGAGCCAGGGATTATGGGCGAGCGGGTGCAGCGATTGGGTTGGCGGCGTTGCCACCGACAACGGCTTTGACGGCGTTGAGGAACGAGTCGCTGAGCAGATTAATCGTCATGTCCTGGGGCAGGTAGCCATCGATGTTTTTGAAGGCATCGCTCATGGACTTGGCGACCTCAATGCGGACGAAGGCCTCGGAGCCCTCGGCGGAGTAGGCGCTCAGCTTGAGGCGGGTGGCCTCGGCTTCGGCTTTACCGAGCGCTTGGATGGCCTGCGCGCGGAGGAGGGCGGCTTGCTGTTCGCCGGTGGCGGCGAGCACGTTGCGGTTTTTGTCGGCGTCGGCGGCAAGCTCGACTCGCGTGGCGGCGGCGGTTGCGTCGAGCACCTGCTGCTCCGCGAGTTTCTCGGCCCCGAGCACGCCGACTTCTTTGTCGCGGCGGGCGTCCACGACGGCTTTTTCGTAGGAGGCTTGGGCCTCCGCCTTGGCGCGCTCGGCGCGGGCTTCGGCGGCGCGGGTTTCTTCGATCGCGCGGAGACGTTCCTGAACGGCCACCTGACGAGCCTTGATCTGTTCAACATAGGCAGGGTCGAGGCCGATGTGTTCGATGACAAAGTTTTCGACGATGACGCCACGTTTGCGCAGGTCGGCCTCGGGAGACATGAGAGCGGAGGAGATGTCGCCCTGGAGTTTGACGAGCCCTTCGCCGGAGTAGGCGTCGAGGGCGGTGCGGGTGGTGGCGCGGTCTTTGACGATGCGCATGATCTCGGGACGGAGGATCTTTTCCTCGACGTTGTCGCGAACGGTCTTGTGCTGGTCGATCACGAAGGCGGGATCGCGGCGCCAGCGCACGTTCAGTGAAATGCGCATGTCTTGGCCTTCGGAGGATTGGACGAGGTAACTGTCACGGGAACGTCCTTGGCCGTAGGTGGAGTTGGCGGCGTCGTTCATGACGAAGACCTGGGATGACGTGTCGTATTTGAAGATCTTCTGGGTGAAGCCGGGAAAGAGGACATAGGTCTTGGGTTGGAGCGCGCCGGGTTCGACGCCGCCTTCCCAAGTTTCTTTTACGCCGATTTCGTTACCCTCCACCGTGGTGACATCGACGATAAAGAGGCTGGCGATGATAAGGGTGACGATGGCGACACCGGCAATGACTAGGGTGATGATTTGTTTCATGTTTTAAGCTGCGGGGAAAAAAGCACTGACAGAGTTAGGTTAACGGCGGTTTTTAAGGAGCAGGATAGTGCACGTCGCCAAGTAGATCACGAGTAGCAGGGCAAGCAGCGGAAGCACTAGACGCAGCACGGTGAGCTTGAGCTGGATCATGGCGACAAATGCGATCAGCCAGGCAACGAGCAAAGCGATGACAACCTTCCAAGAGAAAGAATTGCGTGGCTCGAGTTCGATGATGGGGTCGCGTTTCGGCATAACAGCGCCTGTGCTAGAAGCCACACCGGCAAGTGCGAGCGAATTACTCTGCGAGTGGAAACGGTTCGGCGGATTAGAATAGGCCGCGCAAAAAAATCGGCGCGTTACCTGGATCAATAAGTTATAACCAGAGGCAAGAAACGTGGCTCTCGCCCCCCCCCGCTGTAGTGCTCTAATAAGGGCCCCACCCGGTCTGTGCTTTTTACTTTCGCTTAGCGAATGGGGCAGCCTGAGGTAACTCCATGCGGATAACAGCCCCACCCCGTCTGCACATTTCGCCGGCCAAGCCCCACTGGTTTGGAGCGCTGCCAGCGCTCACTCCTCAGGCAGCGCGCGGGCGAGGGCCAGTTGGAAGGCTTTTTGCAGCGCCACCATCGCGAGTAAGCACAACGCACCCCAACGCACTTCGGTGCGCATCAGGTAGTCGCCTTCCACCAAGAAAATCGCCAGCGCTAGGCCGAATACGTCGAGCATGCTCCAGCGTTGCAACACGTGCGCCAACGCTTGGCTGCGTCCGGCCGACCGGCCTGCCCGCCGCTGCCACCAATGCCGCAAAGTGGCCAGCCAGCCCACCAGCGGCGCAACGATGAGAAAGGCGGCCACCACCACGGCGGAAACCGGCGAGTTTTTCGCCCACAGGGTCGGCACCACCGTGAGCACGCTGTAGGCGTGGTCGGTCAGCTTCCAGTCGTGGATGCGCAGGATCGGCAGGGTCAGCGTGCCGAGCAGCGCAACGCCTTGCAGCAGCAGGTAAAGACCGGCGCGCGCCGACGGCCGGTGCGGGTGCGCGGGTAGTTCGTGACGCAGGACGGCGGTGAGCAGTTCGCCGCACAGCATGCTGAGTAAAATCGCGCTCACGAACAGCGGTATGCCGATCAGGGGTTTGGCCCCGACCATGATTTGGCCGGAGGTGAGAGTGAGGATCAGGCATACCAGAAAAACATCGAGCATCGACCATTTGCCCAATTTTTCGACCACCCCGAGCCAGCGGCGGCGGCGCTCGTCGAGTATCCGCCCGCTGGCGACCCAGGTCAGCACACCGAGTTTGGCAAAGGGGAAGAAAACCGAGAACCCCACCACCAGCACTGCGAGCACGTAGAGGCCTTGCGACCACATCATTTTAACCGAGCTAATCAAAGAGTACGGATCCGAAAACGGACCGACGCGCAGGTCCATGAACGGTGTGAGCAAAGAGCCGATGTTGCAGGCGAGCGAGAGCGCCAGCAGGACGAAAATCAGGCCGCGGCGGGCGGAGGAAAGCGTGAGGTCGGCGGACATGAATAAGGGTGGTCGGTGGGATTAGGCGGTCATGTCGGATCAAACCAAGGCAATTTGGCCGCAAAAAAAAGGAGCACAAAGATCAAACCCCCTGTTTTTCTAGGCGATCCCTGCGTTCTTTCGCTGCTAAATCAGTTGAGGTTTAGCCCTTGGGATTTTCCGCTTTTAAATTTGCGCCTTTGGGATCTGGGATTTGTCGGCCGCTCTCAGGCGGCCGACAGGCACCTGACCGCCATCTCGCGCAGGACCTCGTTTTGCTCGTTGGGGCGTTGCACGATCTCCTCAAACGCGCGGATGAACTCCTGCTGGTTGTCGATCAGGCGGCGCAAGCTCGGTAGTTTGGCCGAGCCGGCGAGTTTGCCCACGTACCAGGCGTTTTGGCTAAACAGGTTA
>JBIIMH010000223.1:0-4289 GCA_044338095.1 Rariglobus sp.
CGCCTGCCACCCGACCGGCTCGATAGACGTGTTTCGGTTTGGGGCTCCAGCTGCCTTTGTAGCTCAGCCGGTATTCATTGGCGTAATATGCGCGGATGGCCGCTTCGTCGGGGATCGGATCTGTGCGCACCAAACCGCACTTGATGCAGGCGACGGTGCGCAACGGTCGTCGATTACGATCGCGTTCAGAAATCAAAAAAATGTCGAACGCGCCGCACAGGTTGCAGGCGTGGTGAGAGTGCATGGCCCCCTGCGCCGGGGGAGGGGAAACGGTTATAGATTCGGAAACGGTTAAATTCATGGAGTGTTCGCTTTATCGGGTTGAGTGCGTCGGCCCTCACGGAGGGGCGACCTGAACAAGCGCGGCGGCGAGCCGCCCCGAATCAAAGAAGGAACACTGCAAAAAGCTTATGCCTAGGTGGTCCGTTATGAACGAACGAGCCGTCCCAGGTCCGCTTCAGCGCGCGACAATGAGCAATAGCGGGCGCGACGGGCACGGTGAACACCGGCACCCATAACACCGGAGCGATCTCCACCTCGCGTTCCACCAACGCCTCTGATTTGCCTGCGCAAACGCCTGTGGCCTCCACCCAAATGCCTTCCGACGGCTGCGGCTCCGTCTCGAAATACGGAAGCAAGTGACAACAAAACGGATTCAGCACCACCAGCACCAACAGCGCCACCCAGAGAGGTGGGAGCGTGCGTGTGGTGTAGAAACTAAAACCGGACATCCGATTTAAGACTCGGGAGAGAACGTTTCGTTCAAAAATTCATCCAGGTGGCCGCCGGCGGCAAAAACGGGGTCGGGGCGTTACATGGATACAATCAGCGCAGGACTTCACTTTTCCGACTCTTAGTTATTGGTTATGTATCCATGTAAAAGCCTGACCCCGTTTTCCGTTCGTTTACTGTCGTTGCGCACTTTCTACTGCGCCATGCAGGATTATCGAGTCACATTGGATAGGGTGACCGTGCTGCCCGCATACCCCGGATCGGTGCGCAGGGTGACCGACACCGGCTTGCCATCGATCTGCAGGTCGATCTGCGTGAGCTTTCTCGTCGGATCACTGACCGCGATCTGATCTCCGTCGAGATCGACGAGGCAGGGTGCGGAGGTCTGGATGCTGCGGCCGCTTGCCCAGGTGATGGTTCCCGGCTGCCAGAACACCACCGAGCAGCGGCGATCATCCCAGGCAACCGCCTGCAGGTCGGCGGTGTTGCTGACAATGCGGTAGGGCACTGCAGTGGCACCCGTCGGGCGCACGGCATAGGCATAGGATCCGCCGGTGGGCAGGCGGCCGTGGTCGATCACAAGCGAGAACACGTCCAGGCTCTGCGGTTCTGGGGGCGCAATCACAGAGGTGGAAATGCTTTTCCAGGTCCCGGTCTGCCGAGCGATCCCCGCCAGCAGCGCGCCGCCGGTGGGGAACTCATAGCGCAGGCCGTCGTGCTCGATCCACTCGGCACTAAGCGGACGCAGCGCGCCGGCCGGCAGTTCCTGGGCGACCCCGCCGGACGACACACGTACCGGTCCGCGACCCAGGCACTGGTTGACCGAGGTGATGATGGATTGGTCTTTGCTCGTTTTGCTCGTGCTGACGATGCCCGATCCCAGGCAGACCATCAGATCCTGCTGGAAGAACCAAGCCTTGCGCGCGCCGTGGCTGGGGGTCTTGGCGGTGTGCTGGTAGGCGATGCAGCCCTGACGGCCCTGCCCCACGCCACCGGCCTCAATGGGCGAGGCGACCGGCAGGGGCGCAGGATTGCTGAGCGCACCGGTCACCGGCGCCGCCAGTTGCGCTTGGAGCGCGGGACTGGCAGGGTTGGTGATACCGGGCAGGCGCTTCCAATCCCAGACCGGCAGGATCTCGTCGTATTCGCCGCCGCTGGTCGACAGGTAGGTGGCCCCATCCGACAGATGTTGCCCTTGGAGATTCTCCCCATTGACGATTTCCCAGCCGATGGTGTGAGACGAATGCAGACGCACCGAGGCAAAAAAGCCGGCATTACGAGCCACGCCGTAGTCCGAGCGCCAGAACCAACGGAAGCCCACGAGATCGTTGCTGGCGCCCGGCTGGTTGCGGGCGAAAAAGGCCCGACTTGCCGCGGCGGAGGCGGGATCGAACTCCGCCAGATCGGCCAGCGGCTGGCTCACCATGGTAAAATGGCCGGATAACACATTCGGTTTGAGCCGTCGGCCGATGCCGCTGACATCGATCCGTCCCTGCCAATAGGCCCACGCCTGCCCTTCCAGGAGGTAGCGGCGCAGGGCCGCCGTCCTTTCAGGCGAGAGCATCAAGGGAGTGCCATGCCAGATGACCGCCCAGGCCGCTGCGTCGATCGCAAAGGAAAGTCCGTAGTTGCCGATCATCATCTGCGGGCCGTGCTGGTGCAACGTAGCGTCCGGCTGCAGACCTTCGATCGCATTCGGTCCCGAGACACGACGTTCCGGTGCGACGACCACCGGCGACTCCAGCTGCAACTGGATGCCATTGGCGATGGTTCTGGTCCAGTCTGGGTCCTTGGCGAGCAAGGCGCCGATGAGGTTGCGGCTGAACAACCAGACCTGATTGCCACCGCCCCCGACCAATTCGTAAATATCCTTTTTGCCTTTCCGGAAAGTCAGCTTCACCAGGAACTGGTGGTTCTGTGCACTCAAGGTGTCGCCCAACAGCACCCCGGCGGTACCCAGCAGCATGGGTGCGCCGAACTCGTTGTACCACCAGTTGGGGTTGCGGAATTTTCCTACCCGCCAGGCCGCAATGACCCGGTCGGCAGCGACGGCGAAGGTTGTGCGTTCGGTCGCATCACCAACGGATCCGCCGGCAGCAGTCGCCAGCATAACGGCACGCTTTGCATGCAGCAGGCTGGGCCAAAAGGCCCTCCGCTGGTCGGCATAATCGATATCGGGAAAGAGCCCTTCGGCGGTCATGATTGTGAGCAGTCGGCGGGCCTCGGTGTGGAGTTCTGCCGGCGTCAGGTTCCCCTCGCCCAGATGGATGGAGAGACAGCGACCCGAAAAATGGTAGGCGCGGAACCGGGCGATCACCGCGTCCACATCTTGGACGCTGAGGGCCGGCAGGGCGTCGTGGGTCGTTGGAGGCGCCGGGGGTTCGGCTGCTGGCAGGAGGTTCCCGGTGACTAGAGCGACGAGGGTGAGGATGAAGGAAAGGCGCATGGGTTATTATTAAGGAGATTAAACGCGGGCTGTTACAGACCTGCTGCTGCTTTGGCGAGAGTTTGCTGCCAGGCCTCGGCGGTGGTGATCCGGCCCGCCTTGACCAGCGCGAAGCCGGCGCGGAAGCGGATGCTGCCTGCCGCGTCGGTGGTCATTATCGCTAGGGCGTGGCTGGAATCCGCAGACTTGGGGGTGTTGATCACGCGCAGGACTGCCCCGGCCGGCAGGGCAAGTCCGGTGCCGAGGAAGCCGGTATCCTTGATGTCCTCCCACACCGACAGCCAGCGGCCGGCGGGGTCAATGGTGGCGGTGCCCTTGCCATCATGTGTGGTGACGCCAGCCACCACCGTCTGGCCCGCCAGCGGCTTACCGCCCTTGGTGAAGGTGGAGGTGGTGGTGAACCAGTCATCACCGAGGAGGATCTCAAATTTTTTAGCCTCCATCACCGGCTCCTCGCCGGCGGCAGCGGGATAGCGGTAGGTGAGGGTGAAGGCGGAACGCTGACGACCGCATTCCTCGATATGCCAGCTGATGTAAGGCCCGGGGGTGACCATCTGGTCGTTGATCCACAGCGCGGTGCCGCCGCAGCCGCGCGAGCGCCCGACGTGGTACTGGTCGCAACCTTCACCGCGATCCTCGTGGTAGGAGAACCCCTTATGGGAGCCGGCGTACCAACTGTTGATAACGGGGTATTCAACCCGCTTGGGCCAGCAGTCGATGCCACTGTCTTCGACATTGCGGGGGCGCAGAGCCGGCCCATAGGCGCGGAAGGCGATGCGGTCATTCTCCCAGGCGAAGTCGTCGGAGCGTTCCGGCACGAAGCGGCAGAAGGTCGAGGGTTCCTTCGCAAAACTGCTTAATGCCGGCATCGTTGGTTTAGCGGCGGTTTTGAGAGGTCCGGCGGTAGCAGTTTCAGCGGCGGACAAGCTGGCGGTGAGTAGGCCAAGTAAGCCGATGGAGACGAAACGAGACATGGATTGATGCCGATTGGGGTGGGTGGAAATCATGGGGAAAACAGGAAAAAGATACCGAGTGAGATAAACCTCAATGTCGCAGTTGCGTTTGCTTCAAGGCAAAAACGACGGTGTTTTCGTGCAGTTAAGAAATCCCC
>JBIIMH010000141.1:0-5586 GCA_044338095.1 Rariglobus sp.
ACATCCAGGCCCGCGTGAAGCAGATCCGCCGCCAGATCGAAGAGACCACCAGCGACTACGACAAGGAGAAGCTCCAGGAGCGTCTCGCCAAGCTCGCCGGCGGCATCGCCGTCATCAACGTCGGTGCAGCCACCGAGTCCGAGATGAAGGAAAAGAAGCAGCGCGTTGAAGATGCTCTCCATGCGACCCGCGCGGCCGTTGAAGAGGGTATCGTTTCCGGTGGTGGTGTTGCCCTCCTGCGCACCGCCAAGGCCATCGACGCCGCCATCGCCACCCTCGAAGGTGACGAGAAGCTCGGCGCCCAGATCATCCGCCGTGCCGTCGAGGCCCCGCTCAAGCAGCTCTGCTTCAACGCCGGCGTCGAAGGCGCTGTCGTCGTTCAGCAGGTGCTCGCCAGCAAGGGTGCCAACGGTTACAACGTCGCCACTGGCGTTTACGAAGACTTGGTTAAGGCCGGCGTGGTTGACCCGACGAAGGTCTCCCGCATCGCCCTGCAGAACGCCGCGTCCATTGCCGGCCTTCTGTTGACCACCGAGTGCATCATCACCGATGCCCCGGACAAGAGCCCCGCTCCCGCCATGCCCCAGGGCGGCGGCGGCGGCATGGACTACTAAGGTCTAAGCTAAAGCCTGCTTCGCTTTAACAGGCGAAACATCCCAAGGCCGGCGCACTTCACGGTGCGCCGGCTTTTTTGTTTAACCTAAACTTCGAAGCTGGTCGTCGCGATCAGGCGCAAACTGGCACCAGGAATGATTTTAAAGACCTCTAGCTGAGATGCGCCCCAACGTCATTCAGCTGTAAAACAGGTTTGGTTTCCGCCGTCATATTGGTTTTCTCAACTTCCCATGAAAGTCCCGTTCCTCGACCTTTCGCTTCAGCATCAGGCTCTTCGTGAGCAGGCTCTCGCCGCACTTGCGGCGACCTACGACGCCACTCGCTTCTGCCTCGGCAAAGACGTGGAGACGTTCGAGGCTAATTTCTCCAAAACCCTCGGTTACCCACGCACCCTCGCGCTCAACAGCGGCACTTCGCCGCTTCACCTCGCCGCCGTCATCGCCGGTTGGGGCCCTGGCGACGAGGTCATCGTGCCGGCCTTCACCTTCATTTCCTCGGCCTGGGGCGTGAGTTATGTCGGGGCAACGCCCAAGTTCGTCGATATCGACGCAACGACCTTCAACTTGGATCCGGCCGCCGTCGAGGCCGCCATTACGCCCAAAACCAAGGGCATCGTGATCGTGCATTTGTTCGGCCAGCCCGCCCCCATGGATGAGCTCCTCGCCATCGCCAAAAAGCACAACCTGTTCGTCGTCGAGGATTGCGCGCAAGCTGTCGAGGCTCGCTACAAGGGCACTCCGGTGGGCCTGTTGGGCGATATCGGCACCTTCAGCTTTTATCCCACCAAAAACCTCGGCGGTTGCGGCGAGGGTGGGGCGCTGGTTTCGAAAAATGACGCCCACTTCGAGAAGGCCAAACTGCTGCGCGTTCATGGCATGGGCCGTCGTTATTACCACGATTTGGTTGGTTTTAACTTCCGCATGGACGGGTTCCAGGGCGCGCTGCTCAACGTGAAGCTGCCGCACCTTGCCAGCTGGACTGCCCGCCGCCAGGAAATCGCCGCACGTTACCTCGCGGGTATTAAACTTGCCGACGTGATCCTGCCGACGACGGTGGCTTACGGGGCGAGCGTCTACCATCAGTTTACGGTCCGCCACCCGCGGCGCGACGCCCTGCGTGAATATTTGACCAAGAACGACATCGGTACTGATTTGATCTACCCTGTGCCCCTGCATCAGCAGGCCTGTTATGCCTCGCTTGGCTATCAACCGGGTTCGATCCCGGTGGCCGAAAAAGCCGCCGCCACCTGCTTGAGCCTGCCGATTTTTCCCGAGCTGACCGACGCTCAGGTCGATCATGTGATCGCCCTCATCAATGCGTTTTAACCTTAGAGCGATTTCGCTCGGGGGTTAACGCCAGCCGCACGCCAGGGGCGGTCCTTGGCTCTGCCCTCCTGTGCCCTTCGCCACCCGCGTGAAACACAGATGGGCTCAGTGCCCGCCCCCGAAGAAAAAACGAATCATGATCAACGCCATTCACCTTAAAATCTGCGGCCTTACCACGGTGGCTGACGCGACGGCGGCGGCGTGCATCGGTGCGGACTTTTTGGGGTTCATCCTGTATCCGAAGTCGCCGCGCCACCTTTCACTCGCGTCGTATCGAGGCCTGGCTTCGTCGTTGCAGGTTGGGCCGCGCCGCGTGGCGGTGATGGTTGAACCCTCCGCCGATGAACTCGCGCAAGTCGCCGACGCCGGGTTTGATTTCTTTCAAATTCACTACGCGCCCGCGACTCCGGTGGAGACCGTTGCGAGCTGGTCGGCGCAGGTGGGGGCCCGGCGGCTCTGGCTGGCGCCCAAACTCCCGCCAGCCGAAGAGGTGCCCGCGGCGGTGCTGCCTTTGGCGGACACGTTTTTGATGGATACCTTTCATGCCGCAGGGTTTGGCGGTTCCGGCAAGACGGGGGATTGGGCCAAGTTCGCCCGTCACCAACAGGCGTTTCCCCAAAAAACGTGGATTCTTGCCGGCGGGCTGAGTCCAGAAAACCTCGCCGATGCGGTCGCCCGCAGCGGGACGCTTTTTGTCGATGTGAATAGCGGGGTCGAAACGTCGCCAGGGGTGAAAGACCACGCCAAACTAGCGCGCCTGGCTGCGGCGTTGAGGGCGGCTTAAATCGAGTTCACCCCATTGAATTCTGCGGCCCGCCCGCGTATCCCATTCCCTTCACCGTTACCGAACCGCAGTCGCCCATGCGTCTCAAAGTCGATTGGTTTTTTCTGGCGATGCTGGCCGCCGTGGGCCTTGCGTGGGCTTGGCCCCAGTTGGGCGGAAAAGACGGCCCGCTGCACCCCGATTTACTCAATAAACTAGGCGTAGCGCTCATCTTTTTTTTCAACGGTCTGTCCCTTTCGTTCGCGTCGATGCGCTCCGGCGTGCTCCGTTGGCCGCTTCACCTGGTAGTGCAACTGGGCACGTTTTTACTCTTCCCGTTGGTCGGCCTAGGCCTGCTGGCCCTGATCGGGTTTTGGCTGCCTGCGACACTCGCCTTGGGATTTTTTTTCCTCTGTGCGCTACCCTCGACCGTGTCGTCGTCGGTTGCGCTGACCTCGGCGGCGCGCGGCAATGTGCCCGCAGCGCTGTTTAACGCCACGCTTTCCAGCGTGATCGGGGTGTTCCTCACGCCGCTATTACTTGGCTGGTGGAACCCCGGTTCAAGCGAGGGCGGCGGAGTTGGTTCGGCGACTGTGGGCCGAGTGATTGGCGATTTGGTCCTGTGGCTACTGCTCCCGCTTGTACTCGGGCAGCTTTGCCGCCCGCACCTCGGGGCGTGGGCCCTGCGTCATCGTGTCGGGCTGCAGCGGGTCGATCGCATGACGATTCTATTCATTATCTACACCGCCTTTTGCGATTCGATTCTGCGTGGGGTGTGGACCGGGCAGGGGTTGGCTACGGTTGGCACAGCGCTGGTGGGCGGCGCAGTGTTGTTCGCGGTGGTTTTCGGAGTGCTTCAGCTGGTCTGCAACGCCCTGCGGTTCCCCATCGAAGACCGGATCGCGGTGGTGTTTTGCGGATCGAAGAAGTCCATCGCCGCAGGGGTTCCAATGGCGCAGGTCATTTTCAGTGGCGACCCTCGGCTCGGGCTGATTTTGCTGCCTCTGCTGATGTATCACCCGATGCAACTTATCATTTGCGGTGTGCTGGCCGGTCGCTGGGCGAGGCGCTAAGGGAAGTTGGCGGCCGTAACGCCGAAGTCTCCGTCTGTTCGACCAACACGGATTACGGCGGCGCGCAGGTGCCAAAAAAAAAAGCGCTCCTTTGCGGGAGCGCTTTTGTGGAAGGCGAACGAGGTTTAGATGTCGTAGGATTCGAGGGGAACCGGGTCGATGACACGAGTGCCGGGCATCTTGGCCGTGAGCTGTTCCTGGAACCAAGCACGGGCGAGGGGGTCGCCGTGGGTCAGGATCACGCATTTGGCCTGGGTCTGAATGGCGAACTCGAGGAGTTCTTCGCGGTCGGCATGACCGCTCAACTCGTAGCGCTCAACGCGCGCGAGCAGCTTGGAGGTGACGTTGGCAGTCTTGAAGACGAATTCTTCGCCGTGTTTGGTCTGCAGAAGCGCGCCGCCCGGGGTTTCCGGATCGCAGTAACCCACGAAGCCGATGGTGTTACGCGCGTGGCCGAGCAGGCCGGAGGCGAGCGTGTAGCTCGGTGTGCGCTCGACCAACATGCCGGAGCTGATGATGTAGAGAGCGTTTTGCTTGGGATCTTCGCCGGCGACCAGCTTGCGCGGGGCGGGCTTGATGTTGAGCTCCTTGATGACCGAGCGGCTGAATTGAACGTCCTGAGTCTTGCGTGAAATCTCGTCAAAATAGTCGGCGAGGTCCATGCCGAGACCGGCAGCGAAGATCGGGCACTCAACCAAGCGGCCGAATTTGCGGGCGTCGTGGAGGATCGAGATAACCTCTTGCATGCGCCCGAGGGCGAACACGGGGATGAGGAACGAGCCGCCGCGGTTAATCGTGTCGTTGATCGAGGTGATCAGACGGTTGACCTCGTTGAGGCGTTCTTTGCCCACCGAACGCTCGGTGGTGCCACGGGTGGTCTCGATGACCACGGTCTCGAATTGCCCGGCGGGGAACTGGGCGCCGAGCAGCGTGCGTTGGTTTTCGAACAGCACGTCACCACTGAAGAAATAGTGGCTTTTTTTGTGGTGGATTTCGACGGCGGCGGCACCGGCGACGTGGCCAGCCCGGTGGAATAACAACTCGAGTTCGTCGGTCTTGCCCTGGAATTTCTTCACCTGATTGAATGACAGGCCATGGATGCGCCCGGCGCAGCGATCAATGTCGTTGTGCGTGAAGAGCGGGTAATCGGGGATATTGGATTCCTCTTTTTGGCGCATCATCACGTTGGCCGAATTGTGGAGCATGCGCTCGATGAGCATCCGGCTGGACTGCGTCATGATGACCGGGGTATTGGGGTGTTGCATCATCACCACGGGCAGGCTGCCGATATGGTCTAAGTGGCAGTGTGTGATGATGATAAAGTCGAGCTCGACATCACGGATCAAGTCCAGGCGAGGCGTGGCGTTGCGGCCCGCTAACTTGGGATTGAGTCCGCAGTCGATGAGGATCTTCAAGTCCCCAATTTGCACGAACATACAGTTGGCACCGATGCCACCTACAGGATTTAAATCAATTAACTTCATTTCTTAAACGTGAGATCGAGACGAACCCGAGCGGCATGCGCAAGGCGCAAGTTTCACCTTATACGTGTTGGTTTTGGGCTCCAATAACCGGCCTCATTCATGCAAGCCCGGGAACGCCGGCGGCCGAGGGCAAACATGCCGATGAAATTCGGCAATCACCCCGGGTTGCCGTTCTTAAAGATCACCGGATTCGGCGCGCGTGTCCTCGTCGGGGACGATCAGCTCAAAAGCCGGCAAGACGACGTGAATCCGACGGCCGAGGTCGTCGACACCATGAAAACTGCCCTGCGTACGGGCCGATTCGGCGGTGACATGGTAACTGTTGT
>JBIIMH010000142.1:0-5584 GCA_044338095.1 Rariglobus sp.
GCACTTGGGTATCGTGGCCGAGATCGATACGCCCATCGATTTCCCTCTCAACCGCCTCAAACGGATCGCCGAAGTGGTGTATCCGTTTCCTGCGCTACCCGCCGACTTGCTGGCGCTGGCGCGGTGGATGTCGGTCTACTACGCGGCCAAGCATGACTCGATCGTCGAGGCGATGCTGCCAGCGGCGGTGCGTAACGCAGTCAGCATTAAGCAGGAAAAACTTCTCTCGGTTGCCAGCCAATTGCCAGCGGACGAGCTCGCGCAACTGGTTAAACGCGCACCCGCCCAGGCCAAACTTTACCAGTTCCTCGCCCAGCAGTTTAAACCTCAGAGTAAGTCACTGGTTCTTAATCGGCTCGGCGTGACGGCCGCAGTGGTCGCCGCCCTGGTGAAACGGGGTTTGGTCAACGAAGAGGTTCGAAGGGTCGAACGCATCGCTTACGCCGACAGTTGGTCGACCGGCGAGGTGGTCGCCTCCCAACCGCACGCGCTCAATCCCGGTCAACAGTCTGCGGTGGATGCGATCGCCGCGACGTTGGCCGAGGACAAATTTGTCGTCACCTTGCTCCACGGCGTGACCGGTTCGGGCAAAACCGAAGTCTACCTGCGGGCAATTCAAAATGCGCTCAATGCCGGCGGCGGCGTGGTGTTTTTGGTGCCGGAAGTCGCCCTGACGCCGCAGACGGTGGCGCGCTTGCGCGGGCGGCTTGAGGCGATTGCGCCCGGGCAAAAGTGCGTGGTTTGGCACAGCCATTTGAGTGAAGGGGAGCGCCTCGACGGCTGGATGTCGCTCGCCACGGGCGAGGCCCGCGTGGTGGTCGGAGCGCGCTCGGCGATCTTTGCGCCGGTGCACAACCTTAAGTTAATCGTGGTCGATGAGGAGCACGAGCCCGCCTATAAGCAGGATGAGACGCCCCGTTACCACGGCCGCGACGTGGCGGTGATGCGGGCCAAGTTAAACAACGCCCTCTGCCTGCTCGGCTCGGCGACTCCGTCGCTTGAGAGTTTCGCCAACGCGCAGGCGGGGAAATACCGGCTGCTTAGGTTACCCGAACGCGTCGATGCCCGAAAACTGCCGTATATCAACATCGTGGATATGCGCGTCGAGGTCGTGCGCCAGCGCGGGTTTACTTCGCTCTCCGGCAAACTGGTGGATGCCATGCACGCCCGCTTCGAGAAGCGCGAACAGACGATCTTGTTTCTCAACCGCCGCGGTTATTCGCCGTCGATGCAGTGCACCAAATGTGGCCACGTTGAGGAGTGCCCGCACTGCAGCATCACGATGACCTATCACCGCACCGACGAGCGGTTGCGTTGCCACCTCTGCGGCAAGGAATCGACTGCACCCGCGCGCTGCCCGGCTTGCGGGGCTCCCGAAATCCGCTGGAAAGGCATGGGCACGCAACGGGTAGAAGAAGCCGTGCGCCGCGTGCTGCCCAAGGCCCGTTTGGAGCGCATGGACACCGACACCATGTCGAAGAAAAACCGGTTTAGGGAAATCCTCACCGATTTCCGCGCGGGGAAAATCGATATCCTGATCGGAACCCAGATGATCGCCAAGGGGCTGGATTTCCCCAACGTGACGCTCGTCGGGCTCATCGATGCCGATATCTCGATGCACATCCCGGATTTCAGGGCCAATGAGCGCACGTTTCAATTGCTGGTTCAGGTGGCGGGGCGGGCGGGGCGGGGCGATCGGGCGGGCGAAGTGGTGGTGCAAACCTTCACCCCGCAGGCCGAGACGATCCAGTTTTCTCGCCACGCGGATTTTGAAGGGTTCGCGGCAAGCGAACTCAAAATGCGCAAGGATTTCAGGTATCCACCTTATCGGCACTTGATCCATCACCTGTTCCGCGGACCGAGCGAAGAGAAGCTTAAGTTTTTCACCGAGCAGTGGGCGCGGCACGTCGAAAAGGAATTAGCCGGACGCGTTGAGTTACGCGGACCCTCGCCCTCGCCGATCGAGAAAATCAAAGACGAGTACCGTTACCAGGTGTGGTATTTCACCAACGGGGTGACGCGGGTGATCGCCGATTTGAATGCGTTGCGCACGACCTTCAAGTGGCCCGACGACATCACGCAGGTGCTCGACGTTGATCCTGTTAACCTGACGTGATTCGGGGCGCAGTGGGGGCGTACGAGAAGTACAACGGAGCGCGTCGTGACGACTGTGGTTGATGGCTAATAAAACAAGTTGCGATCTAGGCTGCGGTATTGGATCGCCTCAAGCAGGTGGGGCGATTCGATGCGTTCAGACGAGGCGAGATCGGCTATGGTGCGGGCGACTTTAAGAATGCGGTCGTAGGCGCGGGCTGAAAGCGAGAGTTGCTCCATTGCCTGCTGGAGCAGGTCGCCAAGCGCAGTGTCGATCACGCAATGCTCGCGAATTTGCGCGTGGGTCATGCGCGCGTTGGAGGTGGTGCGAGTGCCTGCGAAGCGGGTCAATTGAAGCTGGCGAGCGGCTTGCACCCGGGCGCGGATGGACTCGGAGGATTCGGCGGGTTTGTCCTGGCGCAGTTCGTTGATCGAAAGCGCGGGCGCCTCGATGTGCAGGTCGATGCGATCAAGGAGCGGACCGCTGATACGGGCGCGGTAACGCTGGATTTGCGACGGAGAACAACGGCATTCGTGGCGCGGGTCGCCAAGGTAGCCACAGGGGCAGGGGTTCATCGCCGCAACCAACATGAAGCTGCACGGCAGCGTGACCTTGCCGGCGCTACGCGAGATGGTCACGTAGCCATCTTCGAGCGGTTGGCGGAGGACCTCGAGGGCGCTGCGCTTGAATTCGGGGAGCTCGTCAAGGAAGAGCACTCCATGGTGTGCGAGGGATATTTCGCCCGGCCCTGGAATGGTCCCGCCGCCCAGAAGGCCGACGTCGGAAATGGTGTGGTGAGGCGAGCGCACGGGGCGGCGGCCGAATACGTGGGCGTCATTACCGGCGAGTGTTTGGCCGGCGGCGGAGTGGATACTGAGAATTTCAAGCGACTCGTCCAGGGTCGGGGAGGGCAGGATGGTGGGGATGCGTTTTGCGACCATCGATTTGCCGCTGCCAGGAGGGCCGATCATGCACAGGTTGTGGCCTCCGGCTGCTGAAACCTCGATGGCGCGGCGCAGCGCGTGTTGCCCCTTGATTTCCGAAAAATCCCCTGCGCTCAGATCGGGGCCGACATTGAGTCCGATTGCGGCTGAGTGGGCGACGGCGGTCACAGCGATTTTACCGCTGAGAAAGCGAACCGCCTGATCGAGGGACGCAATGGGATAAGCGGCTACGCCCTCGACCAGTGAAGCCTCTGCGGCGGAGGCCGGCGGCAGCATGATGCCACGCTTGCCGAGTTTTTTGGCCAGACGTGCCAGTGCGAGCGCGCCGCGCACGGGTCGGGTTGCACCAGACAAGCTGAGTTCACCTGCGATGAGGTAATCGTCGATGTTCGGAGCCACGAGTTGTTCGGTGGCAATCAGGATGCCGAGGGCGATCGGCAGGTCGTAAAAGGGGCCTTCTTTTCGCAGGTTTCCGGGCGCGAGGTTTATCGTTGTCCGCGTGCGGGGCGGCTTGAATCCGCTGTTACTCAAAGCAGAAACGACGCGGTCATCGGACTCCTTAACGGCGGCATCGGGAAGTCCGACGAGGATGAGTCGAGGGTCGCCGCTTTCACCTGAATTGACCTCCACATGCACCAACTCCGCATCGATGCCTTGAAGGGCTGCTGATGCGATTGTGGCGAGCATCGCGGATCAGCTGCCAGAGGCGGCGTGGCGCTGGGCGATCACGTCGAGGTTGTATTCAATTTTATCGATGTACCTGTTGCGGCCATCGGGCTGGTTGAGGAAGCGGTAAACCCCAAGGAAATCGTGGTCGAATTTGGGCTTCACGACTTTTTCCCAAAACGCCGTGGATTCGCCGGCGAGGTGCGAGGCGGACTTGAAAAGGCGTTGGGGCGCGGGCAGGCAGCGGAACGCATCCGACTCGGCGAACTCTTCGAACAACAACCCGAGTTCGTCGGGATAGTCGTCCGCGGCCATTTGCCCGAGGTAGTCCGCCGTGGCGACCATGCTGGCGAGCACGTGGTCGTCTTTACGATTAAAGTGCAGGTTCATGCCGGTGGTTGACGGTCCGGTGCAACGAATCGCTCCAAGCACAATGTCGACTTCCTCGATTTTTAGCCCGCGCGTGGGCAGGTGGGAAGCCGCCAATGCGCAACTGCGCAGGACGTGGCAGAACGTGTATTTGGCGCCAGTACCCTCGCGGTCAGAGCGCAATTTCAGGTAACCACTGTCGTGATACAGGGTAGCGGTCAGCCCAAGCTCAAATTGCCGATGCGAAAACGGGGGGAATCCACTCGCGTATTGCCTTGCGACGAAAAGATCCATGAAGGCTACCGATACCTGCAGGGTATGATGGAAATCATGGTAGGGGAGATCGTTGGCCTGATAATCCGGGTGGTTTCCCGAAAAGAGGTTTTTGCAGTCGGCAAATACAGAACGGATGAACGATGGGTCCGCGCCGGGTGAAATCCCTTCTGCCACCTCCAGTGCGGCCTCGGTGACAGTCGCAGCGCAGGAGGTATCAATCGTGAAGGGCGTGATGATCTGCGTCATTTAGGGGCACGAAGTTGTGGGGGCGCAAAAGCTTGGCGAACCAAGTTTCGAGTAATGATTTGCCGAAACCCCGGGCAAGCTCAATTTCGTGGGGTTTTAAACCCATAACCAAATGATTTTAGGACTTACAGGCAGCATGGGCGGCGGGAAATCCACGGCCGCACGTTTCTTTGTGGATGAGGGATTTCGGTTGCTGGATACGGACCGGATTGTACGTGAAGAATTGCTGACGTCGCCCCCTGTTATCAAACTGATCGCGGCGCGGTTCCCCTCTGCGGTGAGCGCGCAAAATGAAGTCCTGCGACCGATCTTGGCCGGGTTTGTTTTCGCAAATAAGGCTGATCTTCATTGGCTGGAGGGGCTGCTGCATCCGCTCATTTATGAGAAATGGCGCGAGGCTTTCGCGAGTGCACCCCAAGCCGATTGGGTGGTGGAGGCCCCGCTTCTTTTTGAGCAAAACCTGGAAAATTGGTTTGATTTTACAGTGTGCGTCGCGACATCGTCCGCCAATCAACTTGCTCGGTTGATAGAGCGCGGAATTACCCAATCGCTCGCCGAGCAGCGTATTTCAGCGCAATTGCCTTTGGTTCAGAAAATAGAAAAAGCCGATTTTATCCTGTCGAATGACGGCACTCCGGAAGCCTTGCGCCTGCAAGTTAAGCATCTGGCTAAGCGGCTTCGTCGCACAGGATTACAGCCCATTTCAAAGTAGCTTCAGTTAATTTCACTCATGGACGAATCCGATATCACTAGCTCCGCCGCAGCAGGCGCAGGCAAACCTAAGAAGGCGGTCAAGCGAACCACCCGAGCTGTCCCCAGAACCGCCGCGGTGAAAAAGCCAAAGGTCGTAAAACCTCGCGCCCCCAAAGCGTCCAAATCGGGCTCAAGCGCCACCGCAGAGCCCTCCTTGTTTGAGATCTCCCCACCACCTCCTGCGCCCCAACCCGTGTACCGCGCGGCGGAACCCGCTCCAGCGCCTGCACCCTCT
>JBIIMH010000143.1:0-5567 GCA_044338095.1 Rariglobus sp.
AAACCTCGGATCACCGTATCGGGTTTTTCTGAACGAGCGGAAGGGGAATTTCGCGATCAACAACAACCTGGCGGCGCGGGAGGCGCGGGCGGAACGGCTGCTGTTTTTAAACAACGACACCGAACTCGCCCCCGGCTGGTATGAGCCGCTGCGCGAAGCCTTGGAGCAGACGCCGGACGCGGGGTTTATTGGCAACCACCAGACCAACCCCACGACCCGCCGCTACGATCACCTGGGCGTGGTCTTCGCACCTTGGCTAACACCGGCCCACTTCGGACAACATTTCGCGCGGGTTCCTGCTGCGCTGCGCACGGGTGTGACACCTTGGAGCGCGGTAACGGCGGCGTGTTGCCTGACGCATCGCGACACGTTTTGGGCGGCGGGCGGTTTCGACGAAGCCTACGTGAACGGCTGTGAAGACATCGATTTGTGCCTGCGCATGCACCGACTCGGGCGACGTCACTATGTGGCCAACGCGAGCGTGATCGTGCACCACAAAGGCGCGTCACCGGGGCGGAAGCGCTTCAACGACGTGAATCTGGAGCGGTTCAAGGCGATCTGGGGCGACACGATCCGGCGTGAGTTTGTGGCGAAAGACGCGCGGCTGTTCGCGAAAACCTACCTGCGCAAAACACTGGTTTACCCGTGGAAATCCAACCTGGGTAAAACCTGGGCGTGCCTGATGATTTTGGCGGGGCGCGCGCCGCGGATTCCAGTCAGCCCATAGCCGAAAAAGTAGCACAGACTTCCCAGTCTGCTAGGATACGGAAATGCAGGCTGGAAGCCTGCGCTACGTCGGAGCAACCGCGCCTATCGGCATCCACGCTTGTCCGCTCAGAGCGCCTTTTTCTTGGCGTAGGCAAAGGCCTCGCCGATGCGCTCGATCTGCTCGTCGCTATGGCCGGCTGAAATAGCGGTGCGAATCAGATCTTTGCCGATCGGTACGGCGGGGGCGATCGACATGACGGTGAACACGTTTTTCTCCAGCAACGCCTGCCAAAAGGCGTAGGCGCGCTGCTTGTCACCGATCACCACCGGCACGGCGGGCGTTTCGCTGCCCCAGGTGTCCAAGCCCAGGTTTTTCAGCATCGCGGTGTAGCGGCGGGTGTTGGCCCAGAGGCGTTCGAGGTGCTCCGGTTCGGATTGAAGAACATCGAGGGCGGCCGAGGCGGCGGCGGTTTGCGACGGGCTGAGCGAGGCGCTGAAAATCGTATGCTTACTGTGCGTGCGCAGGTACTCGATGAGCGCACGGTCGCCGGCCACGTAGCCGCCGGTGCTGGCCAGCGCCTTGGACATGCTGCCGCAGATGATATCAACGTCAGCGGTGAGCCCGAAATGGTCGCAAGTCCCGCGTCCTTGACGGCCGAGCACCCCAAAACCGTGGGCGTCGTCGAGCACGTTAAAACAGGCGAACTCCTTGGCAATCGCGAGCAGGCCGGGCAAGTCGGCGATATGCCCCTCCATCGAGTAAATGCCCTCGATGACCATCATCTTGGCGACTGCCGGAGGCAGGCTGGCGACGACGGCGCGCAGGTCTTCAGCGTTGTTATGGGAAAACCGCTCGACGGTGGCGGTGGACAGGCGGATGCCGTCCCACAGGCAGGAGTGGATGTTTTTGTCGGCGAGGATGACGTCGCCTTTTTGGGCAAAGGCGGCGATGCCGGACAGACAGGATAAATAACCGGCGGCGTGAACGTGGCAGGCTTCCTTGCCCAAAAATGCGGCGAGTTTTTCTTCGAGCTCGATGTGGTAAGCGCGCGAGCCGTTGGAGACGCGAGCTCCGGTCGGGCTGGAGCCCCATTTAAGAAGTGCGGCGCGGGACGCCTCAATGACCTTGGGGTGGAAGGAAAGCCCGAGGTAGTCATTGCTCGCAAGCATGACCATGTCGCGGCCCTGCAGACGCACGGTGGTGCCCTGCTGGGCCTCCATGGCATGATAGTAGGGCGCGTAACGCAGGCGCAGCTTGGTGGCCGAATCGTCGCGGGCGCGCTCAGCGATCGGATTCTTGGACTTGGAGAAAAAAGGGAAGGCCATGGAAATTACGGAAATTTAGCGTAACCGCTAAGCTAGAATCACGCCGTCCTGCATGCGAAAAACGTGGTCGCAGCGGTTGGCCAAATCGGGGTTGTGAGAAACCATCAGCAGCGCTTGGCCGCGTTGATGAGCGATGTCGCTGAGCAACGCGAACACCCGGTCAGCGTTGGTGTGATCAAGATTACCCGTGGGCTCGTCGGCCAGAATCAAACTGGGGTCGTTGGCCAGCGCCCGCGCAATGGCCACGCGCTGCTGTTCACCACCTGAAAGCTGAGTTCCCAGACGGCGGGTTTTGTCGCCTAGCCCAACTGCGGTGAGCAGGTCCGACGCCTTGGCGCGCATCGCTTCTTCGGACAGGCGGCCGAGCTTGCGCATGGGCAGCATGACGTTTTCCAGAGCGGTGAACTCCTTGAGTAAAAAATGAAACTGGAAGACAAAGCCCATGTGTTCATTGCGCACGCCGGTACGCTCGTCATCGGTCAGCCGGCTGGTCTCGCGGTCGCCCACCCAGATGCGGCCCTCGTCGGGGATGTCGAGTAGACCGATGAGGTAAAGTAGCGTGCTTTTGCCCGAGCCGGAATGGCCGGCGATGGCGTAGGTGCGCCCGCCCTCGATGGTGAAGCCGACTCCGCGCAACGCATGGCAGCGGGTGTCGCCCTCGCCGAGGTGACGATGGAGGTTTTCGACGCGCAGCAGGCTCATGAGGAACTCCCCCGGATGACGGCGCCCGGCTCCAGTCGCGCGGCGCGGCGGGATGGGAAATAACTGGCGATTAACACCACGATTGTGGCGATGACTGCGGCCGCCACGTAGTGCCACGGATCCCACAGGACGACGAAGTGGTCGCTGGCGAAAATTCCGCGGATGCGAATCGGAATATGCGACAAAGTGTAAGTCCCCAAGGCTGCGGCCGCGCACCCGAGCACCACCCCGATCACGACGACGATGCCGCCTTGCAGCATAAAAATACGGCTGATGTCGGCCCGCGTGTAGCCCATCGAACGCAGGATGGCGATTTCGCGGGTCTTATCGACGACGATCATCACCAAGGTGTTAAACATACCCAATCCGGAGATAAAAATGATTGTTGAAATGGTGAGCGCGGAAGAAATCCGCAGCACGCTGAACACCTGCAGCCAGGTTTTTTCGCGTTCCTGCCACGCCATGGTGGAGTGACCGAGGGCTTCCTGAATGCGCGGGGCGAGCGCGGGGGCGAGCGCGGCGTCACGCAGGTTGAGCTGAATGAACGAGGCGCCCGTGGGCTTGTTGAGCAGGGTACGAATCGCGGCGATGTGGAGGTAAACGCGTTCGCGATCCACCTGGTCGATACCGGTCTCGAAAATGGCGGCGACGCGGTAACGCTGCGGCTCGCCGGGCCCATCGAGCAAAACCGAGTCACCCACCGCAAGGTTCATGCGCCTGGCAATCCGCGCGCCGACGATCAACGCGTAAGGGCTTTCGCCAAAGGCCTTCATCGAGCCGTCGATGATCTGGGTCTCCAGGTCGGACACATTAAGAAAGGTGTCGAGGTCGATGCCGTAGGGCTTGGTGTCGTATTCGCGAAAGTTGGCGATGAGCGTGGCGTTGCCGCGGATAACGGGTGAGGCGGCCGTCACCTCAGGGAAACCTTTGAGCGCATCGGTAACGGCTTTGGCGTGCTGCACCCCGGGGATGTATTTGACCGAGCCCTCCACCGCGATGGCGAAGCTGCTGCCCTCGCCTGCGTTGAGCGCACGCGTCGACTGGATGCGGTCCTCGATGCGAACCATCCCGTTAACACCGAGAATGGTTTTGATAAAATAAGCCTCAAACCCCGCCGTCTGCGCCTGGGTGATCACGAAAAATGCCACGCCAAACACGATGCCCGTCAGGCTCATGAGCATGGCGCGTTTGCGCGCCCCCAGGAAGTGAAGCGCGATTAACAGAGCGGGAGCCATCGGGAATACAGCGGCGGTTATCCGTTCACGGGGCAACCTGGACGC
This sequence comes from Rariglobus sp., assembly GCA_044338095.1. Lineage (GTDB taxonomy): Bacteria > Verrucomicrobiota > Verrucomicrobiia > Opitutales > Opitutaceae > Rariglobus. The sequence goes on from JBIIMH010000143.1 coordinate 4,017, forward strand.
GGGCTCCATCGGTGAGCGACTCCACCTGCGAGACGGCCACCTGTGCGTTTTCCGCAACGCCCTCCAGCAGCTCCACCGCGCTCAGGCTGCGGAAACCCACCGTGACGGGGCGACGGCGCGCCACGCCGTTTTCGATCACAAAAACCGCCCCGTCCTTGAGCGCGGAACGCGGCGCAATCAACGCACCCTCACGGCGGTTGCGAATGATGCTCGCCTCACCGCTCAAGCCCGGGATGAGGCGCTCGGCGGGAATGCTCACCTCAAGGTAGGCGCGGTATTGCTGATTGAGCGGATCGGCGTTGGGCAGGACTTTGACCACCTTGGCCGGATAAAGCTCGGGCCCGTAGGCGAGAAAGCGCACCGACGCATCCAACCCGGGACGAATGCCGGAAAAATCCTCCTCGTTGATGCGCGCTTCGACCTGAAGCGCTTGACTGAACAGGCGCACCAACGGGGCGCGCACCGCGACCACTTCACCGGGCTGGGCAAACAGCTCGGTTACCGTACCCGAAGCCGGGGCCTTGACGCGGCAATCATTAATATCCCGGCGGATCAGCTTAATGGAGTGATCCAAGTCGGCGAGTTGCTGATCCCGGGACAGGCGCTCCTTGGTCTGCGTCTCGATGAACATGGCCATCTCCTCCTGCTGGCGCTTGAGCTGGAGTTCGGGGTATTCGCCCGAGCGCGTGCGAGCGGTAAAGTTGGCCAGATCCTCCTTGCGCCGGTCCAGAGCGGTGCGCTGGTCGAGATCGAGGGCAAACTGTTTACGAATGGTGTCCCGCTGGTACTCCAATTGGGACAGCGCCAATTCGTGCTTTGACGTATCAATCTCAAACAGCACGTCTCCTTCCTTCACCACCTGGCCGATCTTCAGATTGGATTTGAGCACCAAGCCGAGGACGTCGCTGGTGATCGTCACCTGAAACTCAGGATCCACTTTGACCGCGGCGGGCACCGCATCGAGCGCCATGCCGCGCTTGAGGGTGGCGACCGTCACCTGCGGACGAGTCCCCATCAAGTAGCCGCCGACGATCAGGGCCGCCACAACCGCGGCGACCACAAGAAGGGATTTGGAGCTGAGCTTCATAGATAAATCAAACCGCAGTCAGTGGCCTGCTTACAGGTTAACCGCTGCCGGCAGCGTCAGGTCGAGGTAATCGTTAATCGCCAGTAGCAGGCGAACCCGGGTACGAGTCGCCGTCTGCTGGGCCTCGTTCTGCGCGACCTGCACACTGCGGAAGGCCTGTGCGGAAACCCGCCCCTCCTTGGCCTCACGCTCTTGCACTCCAAAGCTTTGCGTGGACAACTCCGCGCGGCGCTGGTCGATCTGCAGCTGGCGCGCAAGGAACCCGATCTGGGCAACAACCACCACGCTCTGGGCGCGCAGCTCCCCCCGATAAGCCTCCAGTTGACGCTCCAAGCGGCGCTCACGCAGCAGGGTTTCGCGCTTCTTCGCCGAGGTCGTGAAACCGTCGAACACGTTCCACGTCATACCGATGCCAATAAAATACGAGATCGCCTCAACATTGTTTTGGGCCGAGGTATTACGCT
>JBIIMH010000144.1:0-5555 GCA_044338095.1 Rariglobus sp.
TTTCTCCACCTGAGCTAACACGCGCTCAACCACCGCGATGGCGTTGGCCCCGGGGCGCTTGGCCAGACTCAGGGTGACGGCCGCCTCGACGTCGCGGTCGCGCGAACCGAAGACAACGGTGTCGGTCGGCTCGGAGGCAGTGTCGCGGATCGTGGCTACGTCTCGCAGATAAACCGGTTTGCCCAAAAACACGCCCAGCACCACCGCTCCGGCGTCGGTCGCGTCGTGTAAGAACGTCCCGGTTTCCAGCAGCAATTCGCGGTTAACAAAGGGACGCGAGCCGGCCGGTTGAATGCGGTTGGCCGCCTGCAGCGCGGGGGCGATTTCCGTGACGGTGAGTCCGCGCGCTGACAACGCGGCGGGGTCGAGCTCGATGCGCAGGGCGCGGCGGGCGCCGCCGATCACAGTGGTTTCGGCGACCTCGGGCACGGACTTGACGGCTTCCTCCACCTGCAAAGCCAGCCGGCGCAGATTGAGGTGGTCGTGGGTGCGGCTGTGTAGAGTCAGCGCCAAAATCGGTACGTCGTCGATGGTGCGCGGTTTGACCAGCGGTGCGGACACACCGGTGGGGATGCGGTCGGCGTTGGTCTGGAGTTTCTGGTTGAGGCGCACCAGCGCTGCTTCGATGTCGGTGCCGACGACGAAACGCACCACGACCATCGCCTGGCCGGGCGAGGTGGTGCAGTAGAGGTATTCGACCCCAGGGATCTCCCAGAGGAGCTTTTCCAGCGGGCGGGTGACGCGGTTTTCCACCTCAGTGGGCGTGGCGCCGGGCATGGCCACCAGCACGTCCACCATGGGGACTTTGATCTGCGGCTCCTCTTCGCGCGGGAGTTGGAGCACGGCAAACAGGCCGAGTAACATCGAGGCGATGACGGCGATGGGGGTGAGTTTTGAGCTCACCGCCATCGCGGCCAGGCGTCCGGCTAAACCGAAACGCGGTTCGGGCGTGGACACGGGCGCGGGCGTGGGAATGGGTGTTTCGCTCATGGCTGGACCTCCACCGGCTGGCCGTCGCGCAACGAGGCGGGCGGGGCGAGGATGACGGTTTCGTTGGCCTCCAGACCGGCGCTAACGAGCAGACGGCCGGGCGTGGCAGCACCGCCGGTTTTGATCAGCCGGAGTTGGGCGCGGCCCTCGACGATAACGAAGACGCGCTCCATTTGCCCAAACGGGCTGACTGCCTCGGCGGGCACGGTGAGGGCGGTGGTGGATTCGCCGGCGGGCCAGAGCACGCGGACGAAGTCGCCTGAGCGGGCGGCGGGCTTTGCGTCGGGCGTGCTGGCGGTGGCCGAGTTGGCTGCGGCTGCTGAAGCTGCGGTTGCGGGCAGGGTGATTTTGGCGTGGCGGGTGCGTGCCAGCGGGTCGGCGGCGGGTGAGATTTCCGTAAGCGTGCCGGTGGATTCGCCGGTGGTGAACACCACGCGCAGCTCGGTGCCGAGGGGCAGAATCGGGAGGGAGGCGGGCACATCGATTTCGGCGCGCAGGTCGGTGGAGCCTTGGATTTCCAGCAGCGGGGTGCCGGGCAGGGCAAGATCGCCGAGTTGGATGAGTTTGCGGGTGATCACGCCGGCAAACGGCGCGGTTACGCGGGTGTAGTTTTGCAGGCTCTGGGCCTCGAGTACGGCGGCTTCGGCGCTGCGGCGGCGGTCGGCAAGGGTGAGCACGGTGTCGGCGGGAGAGACGCCCTGGTCACGCAGGGTGGTTTCGCGGGCCTGTTCGCGCAGGATCGCACCTAGCCCGGCCTGAGCCTGGGCGAGACGGGCGGCGATTTCGTCTGCGGACAACGTGACGAGGGTTTCCCCGGCGGCGACGGACTGGCCGACGGTGAAATCGACGCGGGTGACCGTGCCCATGATCTTTGTGGCGAGGACCGCGTGATCGAGCGGGCGGAGGGTGCCCGCGACCGCCTGGGTGCGGGGGATGTTAACCGACTGTACTTGGGCCACGCGGACGGTTAAGGATGCGGTTTTCGAAGCGGAGACTGCATTAGCGTCGTCGGCGGGCGGGCGGCCGCAGCCGGTCAGGCCGACAAAGACGAGGATGCAAGCGGCGAGGGCAAACGGGCGGTCGGTGGCACGCATGACGTAAGGTGGCTGGCGGTTAAGCGCGATGAAGCAGGTGAACAGCAGCCACCAGGAGCTCACGAAGTGCGCCAAGGCGACGCTGACCAGAACCATGACGCCTGCGAGAACACGGATGAAGGAGTCGGATTTCATATTTGAGTGTTTACGCATATACGCATTTGCTTGTAATTAAGTCAAGCGGGTGTTTGTTCAGTGGGAATGGCCAAGAAAAAGAGTCCCTTGAGTGATGAAGCGCTGGGGTTGGTGGCGCGGCGTTTTGCGGTGCTGGCCGAGCCGATGCGGTTGCGGCTGTTGCAGGCGTTGTTTGACGGGGAGAAGTCGGTGGGGGCGCTGGCGGAGGCGGCGGCTGGGACCCAGGCCAACGTGTCGCGGCATTTACAGACGTTGGCCGAGGCGGGGTTGGTCAGCCGGCGCAAGGAAGGGTTGCAGGTGTTTTATGCGATCGCCGATCCGTCGATTTTCCAACTGTGCGAATTGGTCTGCGGCAGCATCGACCAGCAAAACCAGGCGAGGGCCAAGGTGTTTAGGTGAGCGTTGGCGGCCACCGCGATGGGTTGGCTAGCTGAGCGAAAGAGGGGGCGGCTGGGTGCTTCCGCGTAGTTACGGGCGCGAGCGGCGAGGTGTTAGCTGAGCAGGTTTTTGGTTTCTTCGAGTGAGGGCAAGCGGCCGACGGACTTGACCACGCCGTCCACCACGAGGGCGGGGGTGGACATGACCCCGAAGCTCATGATGCGCGGGATCTCGGTGACCTTTTCGATTTCGTAGGGTGCGCCGAGGGACTGGGCGGCGGCTTCGGCCACCTCCGCGAGTTTTTTGCATTTGGTGCAACCGGTGCCGAGGATCTGGATTTTTTTCATGGGGGATTGAGGTTTTTGAGGGTGCGGTTGAGTGGGGGTGGAAGTGGGATGCGGGCGGTGGGTGGGTTAAAGCAGGGCGTTGAACAGGTAGCCGACGAGCAGGATGCCGGTGGCGACGACCCCGACGAAGACCGCGATGAGGCGGGGTTTGAGGACCTTTCGCAGGATGATCAGTTCGGGAAGCGACAGGCCGATCACCGACATCATAAAGGCGAGCACAGTGCCGAGCGCCGCGCCTTTGCCGAGGAGGGCTTGCACCACCGGGATGATGCCGGCGGCGTTGGCATACATGGGCACGCCAATGAGCACCGAGAGCGGCACGGACCACCAAGCGTCTTTGCCCATGAGCGCCGCCATGGCATTGGTGGGAACGTAGCCATGAATGCCCGCTCCCACCGCGATGCCGGCGACCACATAAAGCCAGACGCGCCCGACGATATCGCGCACCGCTTCGCGACCGGCGGCCAGCCGCGCCGCCCAACCAACAGGTTCATCCGCCGCGCCGCCGCAGGAGCCACCAGTACAGTTCCCTCCGCCCCCACCGGTTTTGGTCGCATAGACCCAGTCCTCGACGTGCTTTTCCATCTTTAACCGGCCGATGATCCAGCCGGCGGTAATGGCGATGAGCAGGCCGGTGACCAGGTAGAGCGCGGCGACTTTCCAGCCGAAGAGGCCAAACAGCAGGACCAGCGCGATCTCGTTGACCATCGGGGCGGAAATCAGGAACGAAAACGTGACGCCGAGGGGGACGCCGGTGGTGACAAAGCCGATGAACAGCGGCACGGCGGAGCAGGAGCAAAAGGGGGTAACCACCCCGAGGAGGGCGGCCAACACGTTGCCCGTCGCCTCGCGTCTGCCCGCCAGCACAGCGCGGGTGCGCTCAGGGGTGAAAAACGACCGGATGACACCGACTGCGAAGACGATCAGCGCGAGCAGCAGGAGCACCTTGGGCACTTCGAAAACGAAAAACTCAACCGCGCTGGCCAGGTGAGAACCGGCGGTCAGCCCGAGCGCCTGATAGGTGAACCAGCGGGCGGCGGGGGCGAGGTGCGTGTAGAGCGCCCACCACAGGACCAAGGCCACGGCCCCGATTAGGAGGTAACTCCCGGTGGTGGCGGCGGTACGAGGCAGGAAGTTTTTTGAGGGTGGATTCATGGGGAAGGCGTGGATGTCGGTGGGCGGGTGGGGTAGCGTAGGCACCTGCGTGACCTGCCTGCGGGAGTATAAACCCAGAGGGCGGGGTGCCTATGGGGTGTTGACGCGGGCGTGGCTCAGGTGGGGCAGCAACGGTCCACGGTGAAGCGCACGTCCTGGCCCTCGGCGGCGGCGTGCAGGCAGGCGGTGAAGCGGGCAACGCAGGGGAGTTTTAACCGGTAGAAAATCTGCAGCCCGCGTTTTTCGTCGGCGACCACCCCGACTGCTTTGAGTACCGAGAGGTGGCGGGAGACGGTGGACCAGCCCAGGCCGGTCAAGTCCACGAGGTCGCTCACGCAGCGTTCGCCGGCGGCCAGTTCGTTGACGACGTGCAGGCGGGCGGGATGGCCGAGGGCTTTGAAAACGGCGGCTTCGGCGCGCGGCAGCGGTTTTTGGCGGGTGTTCATGGAACTGGTTTTCTATTTCGCGATTTTGGGAAATACAAGCGGCCGCTGTGTTCGCCACTGCGGGTTGTGGTGACACTGCGGGAATAGGTGGGACGGTGGCGGCTCGGGATTAAGCATCGACATGCTACGCGTCGCGCAAAACCTTGCCGCCACTGTATGGAATCGCTGCAACACCTCTTTGATAAAAACCAGCTATGGGCGGACACGATTCGCGAAAGCGATCCGGAGTTTTTCGGCAAACTCGCCCGTCAGCAGAATCCGGAGTACCTGTGGATCGGCTGCTCCGACAGTCGCGTGCCGGCCAACGAGATTGTGGGCCTCCTGCCGGGCGAGCTTTTCGTTCATCGGAATATTGCCAACGTGGTTGTTCACACTGATTTAAACTGTCTTTCGGTTATCCAGTTCGCCGTCGATGTGCTCAAAGTTAAGCACATCATGGTCGTGGGCCATTATGGGTGCAGCGGCGTGCGCGCGGCGCTGCGCTGCGATAAGGTGGGCTTGTCCGACAACTGGCTGCGCCACGTCCAAGACGTGAAGGAAAAGCACGACATCTGCCTGTGCCGGTTGCCCGATCAGGATGCCCAATATGGGAGGCTGTGTGAGTTCAACGTCATCGAGCAGGTCGATAATGTGTGCAAAACCTCCATCGTGCGCGACGCCTGGGAACGCGGCCAAATTGTTACTGTTCATGGCTTAATCTACGGGATCAAGGACGGCCACTTGCGCAGTTTAAAGTGTTCCGCCGCCAGTATCGCCGAGGCTGCCACCAGCTACCAAGCAGCCGTTGCCGCACTCCAAGTTTGACGCCTCGCAGCGGGCCTTGTCCGCAGGCCGCGAGCTGCGGTCCGCTGGCTTGGACGTGCGTGGGTGATTTTTCGGTGGCGGTGCGCTCACCCGCTCCGCACCGTTGCCGTCCCATGACGTCATCCGCCCTCCGCTCCGACGGCCGCAAGGTCGATCAGCTCCGCACCATCACCTTCGAGTCCGGCATCGCCCCGCACGCCACCGGC
>JBIIMH010000145.1:0-5533 GCA_044338095.1 Rariglobus sp.
GCGCCCCGCGCCACTGGCAATGGAAATTGCCCGTGCTCTGTCACGGCAGCATTCCCTGAAAAGCCTAACACAATGGGGTAGGCTTTCCCGCGGGCGCTTGCACTGAAGCGCCGGTGAAGTTGGGGTGGTTGGCAATGCCGCGTCGTTTCCTTGCCGCGTTAACGCTCCTGCTCGGCATCCACCGTTACCAAACGATCAGCCTGGTTCCTTAACGCAGACTCGCGGCAAACGCCTGAATTGGGCCGCCGAAATCAATTTTCGCTCGGGGACGACTTGGGCCCAGGCGCGCAAGACTAATATGGCAAAAAATTAAGCCTTATCGCGCCACAAACCATTTGACGCAGTTTTTACGCATTACCATAGGTTGTGCCGTTTTTACACGGCAACCACTACGGGTGGTGGTGAGTAACGCGTCAGCAAGTTTCGGCGATTTTGTTCGCCAGAGCCTTGCGGACGCCGAAAACAGCTCCATCCCGACCTGATTTGCCCACATTTTTAGCCGTCCAAACCACTTTTCAATCCCGCTCCCTTAAGTCTCGCGCCACCCACTACAGCCCACCCCCCATGCAGAAAACATTTCAAGTCGGCACCAAAACGTTCGTCCTCGATCAGGAAAAGGCCGAGGCCGCATTTGCGGCCAAGAAGGTCATCAACGGTCGCATAACGATGACCTTTAACCTCCTGCCGCTTAAATACCAGTGGGCGTACGACCTCTACCGCACCATGAAGGCCAACCACTGGGAGCCCGAGGATGTGCCCATGGGCAAGGACATCGAGCAGTGGCGTGACACCACCTTGGTCTCCGACATCGAGCGCTGGATTATCCGCATGGGCATCGGCTATTTCTCGGCCGCCGAGGGAATCGTCGGCGACAACATTCAACACGTTGTTCGCGAACTCGTTACCGCCCCCGAGCTGAAGCTAGTACTAGGTCGCCACGCGCACGAGGAAAACATCCACGCCGACTCGTTGCTCTACATGATCTCGTCCTTGGGCATCAACCCCCACGAGTGCGAGGCCATGTTCGAGGACATCCCCACTATCGTTAAAAAGAACGAGTTTGTGGTGAACAACTCCCGCAACCTGCGCCGCGACGTCGACCTGACGACGCTCGAAAACAAGCAGGCGCTCGCCAAGAACATCTTCCTGTTCGGCCAGTGCATGGAGGGCACCCAGTTCTACGGCTTGTTCGGCATGATCCTCTCGCTCTACCGCCAGAACAAGTTCCCCGGCATCGGACAGATGTTCCGCTACACCCTTCGCGACGAATCCAACCATATCGAGGTATTCCGCAACCTGTTCATGGACCTAGTCGAGGAGAACCGCGAAATCTGGACCACCGAGTTCAAGGAAGAGCTCCGCGCCACCATGGCCGAGGGCGTTCAATTGGAAAAAGACTTCATCCGCGACTGCCTGCCGGTGAACGCCGTCGGCTTGGCCATCGACGAGTTCCTCACCTACATCGACTACATCGCCGACCGTCGACTAGAGGGCGTGGGCCTGGCCCCGCTTACTCCCGGTGCCAAGAACCCGCTGCCTTGGCTGGCCGAGATGATGGACATCAAAAAGGAGCAAAACTTCTTCGAGGGCCGCGTCACCGAATACCAAAAATCCTCCGCCCTCACCAACGCCTCAGACGACGATCTCTGAGCCCCCGTTCGCAGCGGTGCCCCCCAGGCCGCCGCCAGCCAGCACTCCGTCGCCGACTCCTGCTTTGCCCCAGCGAATCAGGAGTCGGTCTCGTTTTTTCGACCAAATTCACCGCCGCTGGGGACGTTGGTCTTCTGTCCACTACTAGCCTACCGCCCGCCCTCGACCCTTCGCCGCCCTCGCGCACCTCAGCCAGCCGTTCCCGTATCTTCTTCAACACAGGTCTCCAAAATAGATGAATTCGTCCCTCTCCCACGATCTCGCGCTTAACCGCTCCTCGCTAGAAAACCCGCCGGCATTCGCCTGGCGTGATTGCATCCCCACCGACACCCCGCTGCTGCCGTCCATCGTACTACTCGCGCCCCAGGGCGAGACGCGCTTCGACTTGGCGGAAATCGCCGACACCCTCGGCCGCGCGGTCACCAACGTCCACCTCGCCCGCGGCGAAAGCGCCACCATCTTCACCCCCGAATCCCGCACCTTCGTCGGCCGGATCGTGAAGGAGATCGCCGCCAACCTGCTCGCTCAGGCCCTGCTCACTTCGCCTCTGCGCGTCTCCCTCAACGACCTTTACGAACTCATCGAAAAGACCCTCGTTGATAACAACGCCTACGACGTCGCCAAGAGCCTCTTGCTCAACCGCAGTCGCAAACTGCTCACGCCCGCCCCGCACGCGCTGGGCACCATCCGCGTCATCCGCCGCAACAAACAGGTCGTCCCGTTCATCGCCCAAAAAATCGAGATCGCCGTCCGCAAGTCCTTCCTCTCGCTGCACTCCGACAGCACCTCGGCCATGGCCATCACTAAAGCGGTCTCCGCCCGCGTGACCGCCTCCAAACAATCCTTTATCCACATCGAGGAAATCCAAGACATGGTTCAGGAGGAGCTGATGAAAGCCGGCCACTTCAAGGTCGCCGAGGCCTACATTCTCTACCGCGCCCATCGCAACGAGGAGCGCGCCAGCGCCGACGACTCGTCCCTGGCCGCAGGCGCGACCGCTGCGAGCGTTCCCGCACAACCCGCCCATATCGTCATAAAACTCGCCAACGGCGAGACCGCCGTCTGGAACCGCGCCGAACTCAAGGCCCGCATCGCCTTCGCCTCCATCGGCCTCGATCTGTGCCTGTCCAACGAGGCAATCGAGCAGGAGCTGCTGCGCTCCGTTTTCGACCAAATCAGCAAAAAGGACCTCGACCAGACCATCGTCCTTAACTCCAAAACGCTGATCGAAAAGGACGCCGACTTCGCCAAGTTCGCCGGCCGCATTCAGCTCACCTACATCTACGAAGAAGTCCTCGGCTGGGACATTCTTAAGGACGGCATTGTTAAACTGCGCGCCTTCCATGTCGCTGCGTTTAAAAAATACCTCGAATACGGCATCAGCATCAAACGCCTCAACCCCAAGCTGCTCGCCTTCAACTTGGACAAACTCGGTGCCGCTCTCGATCCCACCGCCGACCTCGAATTCGACTTCCTGGGCATCCAGACCATCTACGACCGTTACCTCATCATCGACAAAACGGGCAAAACCTCCCGCCGTATCGAGACGCCTCAGTTCTTCTGGCTGCGCGTGGCCATGGGCCTGTTCATCGACGAGTCCGGCGACCGCGAGGCCAAGGTGGTAGGCCTTTACGAGCTCTACAAAAACCGCCGCTTCTGCAGCAGCACGCCGACCCTGTTCAACTCCGGCACACTGCACTCGCAGCTCTCCTCCTGCTACCTCTACTACGTGGACGACAGCCTGGAGGGCATCATGTACCGCGGCATCGCTGAAAACGCCCAGCTCTCCAAGTGGGCCGGCGGCCTCGGCGGCTCTTGGACTGCGGTGCGCGGCACCGGCGCCCACATCGGCGGCACCAACGGCGAATCCCAGGGCGTGATCCCGTTCCTCAAGCTCCACAACGACCAGCTCGTCGCCGTCAACCAGGGCGGCAAGCGCAAGGGCTCCGGCTGCGCGTATTTGGAATCCTGGCACAACGACATTTTCGAATTCCTCGAGCTGCGCAAGAACACCGGCGACGACCGCCGTCGTACCCACGACATGAACACGGCCAACTGGATTCCCGACCTGTTCATGAAGCGCATGGAGGCCCGCTCGCACTGGACGCTGTTCCGCGCCAACGAGGTCCCCGACCTGCACGAGCTCTACGGCAAAAAGTTCGAGGACGCCTACCTGCGTTACGAGCAGCTCGCCGACGAAGGCAAAATCTACAGCCAAAAGATCGAAGCCCTCGAGCTCTGGAAAAAGATGCTCTCGATGCTCTTCGAAACCGGCCACCCGTGGATCACCTTCAAGGACGCCTGCAACATCCGTTCGCCCCAAGACCACGTCGGCGTCATCCATTCGTCGAACCTCTGCACCGAGATCACGCTCAACACCAGCAACGACGAAACCGCCGTCTGCAACCTCGGCTCGGTCATCCTCGAAAACCACCTGCTGCCCGACGGCCAGATCGACCACAAGAAGCTGCGCGAGACGATCCAGACCGCGGTGCGCGCCCTGGACAACGTCATCGATATTAACTTCTACCCGACCAAAGCGGCCGAAGTGTCCAACCGTCGTCACCGCCCAATCGGGCTTGGCGTGATGGGTCTGGCTCACGCGCTCTACCTGCGTGGCCACGCCTTCGCTTCACCCGAGGCCGTCGAGTTCAACGACGAGGCCATGGAGGCGATCGCCTACTACGCCTACGAAGCCAGCTCCGACCTCGCGGCCGAACGCGGCACGTACAGCAGCTACAAAGGCTCCAAGTGGGACCGCGGCCTGTTGCCCCAAGACACGATCGACCTGCTGGAAAAAGAACGCGGCGTCACCGTCGAGGTTCCCCGTGGCGGCCGGATGGATTGGGCGCCCCTGCGCGCCAAGATTGCCAAACACGGCATGCGTAACAGCAACGTGCTGGCGATCTTTTTGTTAAATCGAATCTCTCCGGCGAGTTCATCGTCCTCAATCCGTTCCTCGTAAAGGACCTCAAGTCCCGCGGTCTTTGGAACCAGGAGATGATCGACAACTTGAAGTACTTCGACGGCGACCTGAAGGACATCGAGGCGATCCCGGCGGACCTGAAGACCAAATACCTGACCGCCTTTGACATCGACTTCAAGTGGGTGTTGGAAGCGGCCGCCCGCCGCCAGAAGTGGATCGACCAGGCCCAGTCGGTGAACCTCTGGCTGAAGACGCCCGACCTGAAGACCTTGAGCCACATGTACCGTCAAGCCTGGCACGTGGGCCTGAAGACGACGTATTACCTGCGCACACTGGGTGCCTCGAACATCGAGAAGGCCACGGTTGGCGTGAAAAAGGAAATGCGCGGCGCGGTGAGCGAAGGCTCGCTGGGCGGCAAGAACAGCGGCGACGTCGGCGGCAGCCACTCGGCTCCGGTCACGGCGAGCGCCGGCAAGCCAGTCTTCACCGCCGAGCAGAAAAACGCCTGCAGCATCGAAGCGATGCGTAACGGCGGCGAATGCGAAGCCTGCCAGTAAGCCATCAGCCCAAAAAAGCCCCGGCCAAAAGCCGGGGCTTTTTATTATCGTTATTACCGTGTTTCCCCAGCTCCAACGCGCAACAGGCCACTCCAAACCCTGCGCAAGCGTTGCCACCGCCCACCCACCGTACATAACAGCCGCACGAGCCCGTTAATATCCCATCATTTGTCGCCTCACTCCCATGCGTATCGACTGTCATGTTCATGTCATCGGCACAGGTAAAAACGGCTCCGGATGCTGGTACCACCCGCGCGGACTTACGCGCATCGGAGCACCGATTTTACTACGCGCTATGGGGCTTCGTCCGGCCGATTTGCACGAGGATTTCGAGGAAATCTATGCAGGCGCCCTACGTGCCCATATTCGTGAGGCCGGGCTCGATGCGGTGGTGATTCTC
>JBIIMH010000146.1:0-5505 GCA_044338095.1 Rariglobus sp.
GACCGGGCTACCAGCCCAATCCCGAAGAGCTGATGATGCTGGTGCGTTTTCTCGGTGCAGCCAGTGTGATTGGTCTTTTCTGGTCGATCATCTATGACGCGATTTTTCTGCGCCGCTTCGGTGCCACGCCCGGCAAGTTGATCTTCGGCTTGCGCGTGGTGCAGGTCGATGGACGCCCGCTGAGTTTTATGCGGATCGTGGCGCGCTGCATGGCCAAGGCGCTCACCGGGCTCACCCTCGGCATTGGCTTCCTGGTGGTGGCCTTTGACGAGCACAAACGCGGTTTGCACGATTTCATCTGCAACACTCGGGTGGTTAAAAAGCGCTGAGCGGGTGCGGCGATGGCAGTAACAATGCCGAGGATCGATGTGAGCTTAAGGTGGGGCGAGCTTAAGGTGCCATTCCGCCGCGCCCCTTTTTAATCCCACGTAAAAGCTTTTGCGGATAAACGCTGGTGCGCCCGCGTAAACCCACCGCGTGGCTTCGGGCTTGCAAGCGGGGCGCGCGCCCCGAGCTTGGTGCCCACATGACAAAACCTTTTAAACCCAGCGGGCCGGTTGATGCTTGGACGACCTCGGCCGAATTGCTGGTGCGCTGGCTCGAAAACAAGGAGCGCGTCGACGCTCTTCTCGACAGCCTTCCGCGCTCCCTTGGACGCACCGAGCGTGCGCGTTGCCAGCACTTGCTCTTCGGCGCGGTGCGAAACCTCGGTCGTATCGAGGCGATTTTCACGCCGCTGTTGGCGCGTCCGCCGCGTCCGATCGTCAAAGCCGTGCTGCTGCTGGCCGGCTACGAATTGATCGAGGGTGGTGGCGACGGCCACACGGCCCGCGTGGTTCACCATGCGGTTGAGCAGACCAAGACTATCGCCAGCCAGCCCGAGGCGAAAATGGTCAACGCCATCGTGCGCAAAATCGCCGCCGCTCTCGCCGCGCAAACCGAGCCGGCCAAGTCCGCTGGCGCCATTGAACTGGCCGCGTATTACTCGCACCCCGAATGGTTGGTGCGCCGCTGGCTCGCCCAGTTCGGTGCCGCTGCAACCCGTACCTTGCTCGAGTGGAATCAGAAACCCGCTCCCGTCTACGCACGCTGGCGCATCGCTGGCGGCGCTCCGGCCGAGGCGGATGCGGCGCTGTTTGCGGCCACACCTTGGGCTGGTTTTTATGAGGTGAAATCGGGTGCGTGGTCCCGCGTCGAGACGTTGATCAACGAGGGTGTGATTTTCCTCCAAGACCCCGCCACGCGCCACGCGGTTGAGTTGCTCGCGCCCAAGGCCGGCGAAACCGTGCTCGACGCCTGTGCCGCTCCCGGTGGCAAGAGTCTGGCGATTTCCGACGCGATGGGAACGGGCCGCGTGGTCGCGCTCGATTTGGCCGGTCCGCGTATCGAACGGCTCACGCAAAACCTCTCCCGCGCCAAGGGCGACGTGGCGCTCGTCCAGGGCGACGTGCTGCAGGTCGAGCGCCTCGGCGTGTTTGAGGAGCACAACTTGCCCAAGGCCTACGCCGCCGTGTTGCTCGACGTTCCTTGTTCCAACACCGGTGTCATGCGCCACCGCGTCGATGTGAAGTGGCGCCTGCAGGCTACGGATTTTTTCAAGCACTCCTGCCAACAGGGCGAGATGCTCAGCGCTGCGGCGCGTTTGGTGGCTCCGGGCGGGCGGCTGGTGTATTCCACCTGCAGTCTCGACTCCGAGGAGAACGATTCGGTCATCAAGGCGTTCCTGGAAAAAACGCGCGGGCGTTTCACCTTGGAAAGCAAACGAATGAGCCAGCCGTGGACCGACGGCCACGATGGCGCGGCGGCGTTCGTGCTGCGCAAAGCGGTGGGTTGATACGGGCACCGCTCCACGTTGGGTGGCTCCGGCCCATTCGCCTGCTTCCCTTGGGGTGCCGCACGGTGCAGCCCAAGGTTAGACCGGAATTGCACTTAGTTAAGAGGGCTTATCGGTGTATCTGACTTAGGTCGCCCCTTCAGGGCTTTGTTTATTACTGATTGATTCCTAGGGCGTTGCCCTAGGCTGGGATGGAACGCCCCTTTGGGGCTGCGCTGCCTAACTAAGTGCCATTTAGGTCAGACGGCGATTTTCAACAGATCGAATACCAGCTTGGCGAACGCGGCGGCTTTCTTCGGATCGGATAGCAATTGCAGCTTCTGGTTTTCATGGGCGTCGCTGCTGTCGAGGATCGCATCGTCCACCGCCTTCGGAAAATCACCCAGCTGCGCCTGCTCGTCGCTGTTGTTGGCCAATTGCTTCATCACCGTCGCGTTTTCCCTCACCTTGTCGCGCACCGTGTAGGCGTAATTGACCAAGTCCTTTTCCGTCAGGTGGTCGGTGACAAACAGCTCGTTCAGCCGCGAAATGATTTGCGACAAAAACTCCTCCTTGGGGTCACGCGCTTTGGCCGTGCCGAGCCCCTCGCCGGGTTTCAAACCAAAGGCCGCCTGGTCCTCGCTCAGCATCAGGTCCTGCTGGCGGATCTTGGAGAGCCGGTAGTGGCTGAGCACCACCTGATTCAGGTCGATGTCGTCTTCCTCCAGTAGTTGCTCACGGAGGAGCGGACGCAGGTGCCGGGCGTAAAGGCTGAGCTTTTCCAGCCCCGCATCATCGTAATCCACGATCTGCGACATGAACTCGTAAAACCGTACAAACGTACCGAGGTCCTTTTTGAAGATTTCCAGTGCGTCCTTATCCTTTTTCGCCGCCTTGAAGCTGGCTTCGGC
This sequence comes from Rariglobus sp., assembly GCA_044338095.1. Taxonomy (GTDB): domain Bacteria; phylum Verrucomicrobiota; class Verrucomicrobiia; order Opitutales; family Opitutaceae; genus Rariglobus. The sequence continues at coordinate 2,725 of JBIIMH010000146.1, forward strand.
GTTGGCCATGAGCACGGCGTCGCCGGTCTTCTTGGTGCGTTCCAGCATGTCGAGGGTCTGCTGGTAGGCGAGCATCGCGGCTTTGTAACGGATCTGCCAGCGCTGCATCGCCGGTTTGCAGATGTTGGCGAGCGCGGCGTTGCTTTTGCTTTTTTGGAAAAAGGCGGTGCAAAACTGCTCGACCTCCTGCCCCTGAAAAATACCCGACGCCCGCAGCTTTTCGTTGAGATCAAAAATCAGGTTCGGGTCCGAAACGTCGGCCAGTGAAGCGGTTTTGTAATACGGCTGGAACGCCGCGAGGATGTCCTCCGGCGCGTTGAAAAAATCCAAGACGAACGTGCCGGTGTCGGCCTTGCCGGGATAAACCCGGTTGAGCCGCGACAGGGTTTGCACGCACTCCACGCCGCCCAGCTTTTTGTCCACATACATGGCGCAAAGCTTGGGCTGGTCGAAGCCGGTCTGGAATTTGTTGGCGACGATCATCACCTGGTAGTCCTGCGAGTCGAAGGCCTTGCGCATATCCCGTCCTTTGAGGCCGGGGTTCATGCTCACCTCGGTGAACTTTTGCCCGAGTAAGCCCGCTGAATCCGGATCCTTTTCGGTGAACTCCACCTCACCGGAAAACGCCGCCATGCCGTAGAGTTTTTGGTAGCCCTTTTCGGTGATGTAGCGGTCGAACGAGAGTTTGTAGCGCACCGCTTCTTTGCGGGAGCCGGTCACGACCATGGCCTTGGCGTGACCACCGAGCAGGCCCATGACGTGGGTTTTGAAGTGTTCGACGATGACCTGCACCTTTTGCGCGATGTTGTAGTCGTGCAGCCGCACCCATTGATTGAGTTTCACCTGCGCCTTTCGGCTTTCGACCGTCTCGTCGGCTTTCTGAATTTTCAGGGCCAGCTGCCAGGCGACTTTGTAATTGGTGTAGTTTTTAAGCACATCGAGGATAAAGCCTTCCTCGATTGCCTGGCGCATGCTGTAGACGTGAAAGGCGGCCGGCTTGTTCTTCTTGGACGGTGCCTCCGCGGGATTGGGCAGGCGGCCGAACAGTTCCAGCGTCTTGGTCTTCGGCGTGGCGGTGAAGGCCAAAAAGCTCAGGTTGGCGTTGGCTCGGCGCGACGCGACGGCGGCCTCGATCATGTCGTCCGAGCTGATCTCGTCATCGTCGGCTCCGCTGCTTTCGATCATCAGCACTTCCTTGAGCTGCCGCGCCGTCGAACCGCTCTGCGATGAGTGCGCTTCGTCGGCGATGATGGCGTAACTGCGCTCCTTGAGGCTGACGCTGTTCTCGATCGCCCGCAGCACGAAGGGGAACGTCTGTATCGTGACGATGATGATGGGTTGCGAGTTCTCCAGCGCTGCCGCCAGTTTCTCCGACTTGGAGCCTTCGCCCTCATCCCGGTTGATGCGACCGACGACACCATCGGTGTGCTCGAATTGGTAAATGGTTTCCTGGAGCTGGTCGTCGAGGACGGTGCGGTCGGTTACGACGATGACCGAGTGAAACTGCTTGGTGCCCTTTGCGGTGTAGAGCGCCGAGAGCTGATGCGCCACCCAGGCGATGGAGTTGGATTTACCCGAGCCTGCGCTATGCTGGATGAGGTATTTGTGGCCGGGGCCTTCCGCCCGGGCGGTCTCAACCAAGCGGCTGACGACATCCCACTGGTGGTAACGCGGAAAAATCATCGCCTCCTGCTTATATTTCCGACCGTCCCAATCCTCCTTCTCCTTGATTTCGAGGTGAACGAACCGCGCGAGGATGTTGAGCAGGTTATCGGGCAACAGCACCTCGCTCCAAAGGTAGTCGGTCGCATAGCGGCTCGTGTCATTCGGTACGTCATTGCCTGCGCCACCCTCAGCGGTGCCGCGATTAAAGGGCAGGAAGACGGTCGCTTCACCGGCCAGCCGCGTGGTCATCGCCACCTCGTATTGGCTCACCGCGAAATGCACCAGCGCACCGCGTTTAAACGTGAGCAGCGGCTCGGGCTTTTTGGTGACTGGGTCCACCGGTAGGCGCGTGCTCTTGTACTGTTTGATCGCCCGGTCGGCGGCCTGCTTGAACTCCGACTTGAGCTCCAGAGTCGCCACCGGCAGGCCGTTGACAAAAAGCACGAGATCGATGCGCCACGCCTTGGCCTTCACTCCTGTGGTGGCGAGTTCGGCCTCAGTCGCCCACGGGCTGTAAACCAGCTCCGGCACCACGCGCAGCCGGTTCTTGCCGTAGCGGGCAAGCGTGTCGGGGTTCAGGTCGTGCTCGGGCTTGAACTGGCAGAGCGAAAACCGCGTGCCGCGGTCGCGCAACTCGTGGCGCAACACCCCCAGCGTACCGAAGGTGCGCATCGTCTGGTCGGCGGCGTTGGGGTCGGCCTTGTTGAGCTGCTCGGCGACGCGTTCGAGCAACTTTTGCTCGGGGTTGGCCGGATAGAGCGTGCAGAACTTTTCCCACTGCTCGGGCTGGGTGTCTTTGACGAAGCCGATCACGTCCTCGGGATAGAGCGCGAGGGCGCGGTCGTAGTTTTCCGGGTTCCCTCGCTTCCAGCCGCCCGCCACCATCTCGGCTACAACTTCGTTCTGGAAAATCAGTTCTTTGGTGGGATCGCTCATGTGACTTTCGAATCGGAGGTCGGCTGATGGGCCTTCATCGCAGCTCGGCCCAGATCGGCGGACGATGCAGAGAACAACGCGTTGGAGGCGGCACGGTGTTCGGGTGTGTTCATCTGCGCGACCATCTGATCGATCTCGGCGGCGAGGCTTTCAGGTATGACCAGGTTGGCCGGTGGCGAG
>JBIIMH010000148.1:0-5483 GCA_044338095.1 Rariglobus sp.
GAATCGATCGATTCTCGCGGTGCTCGCCGGTTTGTTGGTGGTACCCAATGTTTTCCTGACAATTGCCCAAGCCGATAATACCTGCCTGGTCTTTGGGCTGCTTTCGTTGACCTGCCTGGTTCGCGATGAGGTTGAACCCTCGCCTGTCTATTTGTGGGGTGCGGCTTTTTTTGGGGTGGGGGCAGCCTTCGCCAAACTTCATGGTGCCAGCGTGATCGCCGGTGAATTGCTCTGGGTGACGCTCTTTTTTGGGCCCAAGCGGGCGGTGAAGCTGCTCGTGGTGACATTGGGGTGCGTGCTGGTATGGAGCCTCGTTACGTTATCTTTGGCTTCGTCGCCGCAGGCCGTCTGGGAGCATGTTGTTTTATTGCCCTCGAAGCTCCCCTGGGCCTTCGATCTCAACGGAAGGCTGGAAACGTACGCCCCGTACCTGATCCTGATGGTTTTACTGCCGGGGGTATTTATCTTGGCGGCCTATCGGCTCAGGCTGATCAGTCGGCAGGCTTGGCTGCCGATCCTTGTTTGGTTGCTCTCGTTGCCGCTGGGAGTGTTGGGCGCCTTAAAGCAGTTCGGCAGTATCAACTCCCTGCACGGTGTGTTTTTCTTACTTCCATGGTTTCTGATCGTGCTCCCCGCCGCTTCCGCTTTACCCCGTCCCCGCCTCTTTCGGTGGGGAGGCACGATCGTCTTTTTGGGATTGGGCCTACTCCCCATAACGGCTGCATTCGACCACCTTCCCCGCGCTCCCTACCTGCTGCGTGCGCAACAAGCCGAGCAAATGGCGTCCAGCCGCCCTCATTCGGCTTGGTTGCCCTGGCGGCCCCTCGCTAACTATCTAGCCTCGGGCAAAAACTATCACGACGAGGACGGGCTCTTTATTCGACAGGTCACGGGCCTCTACCCCAGTCGCAATCACGCCTATGCTGCTCTGCCCGCGCAGTGGGCCATGACGGCCATAGAAATCCCCGGCATGGTTTGGGGGGTTGCGCGGACCATGCAACCGGAGGAAGGCACGGAAAAGGTTTGGGGCGCTTGGGAACTCTATTCCTTTCGCCCGTCGGGGACGGACTAGCCGCCGACGGTTGGCTCAATTTTAAGGCGACGCCCCGGGGACGGTCTCCAACTCAAACACCAGCAGTGCGCCGCCGGCGAGTACCGCCAGCGGTTTGCGCCCATGCAGCAGGTGCGTCATCCGCCCCAAGCTGAGTGCGTCGTAATCTTCGCGGGCGAGATCGGCCGCTTCAGGCGTTAAAAGCCCGCCTCCGGGGCCAATCAGCACAGTCCCTCGGGCCCGTGGGCCTTGGGGCGCTAGCCAGCCTCGGAGTTGCTGATACAACTGTTCGCGTTCCGGGGTCCAGGGCCCGCGCACATAGCCGTAAACCCGTTCGAACTGGGTCGCCCCGAACACATAAAGCCCAGGCCCCAAGGGTGTGGGCAGGTCACGCGGCTTCCGGCTAAACGGCAGGTCGCCCCAGCGCACCACTTTCGCCAGTTCGGGGTAAAACGCCGGGTCATCGGAGCCAAAATAACTCAGGTAAACCGTCCGTCCCCGCTGGTGCTCGCGCAGCCACTCCGCCAGCTCCGGCAAGCCCTGCCCCCAGTCCAAATTGCTGTCGACCAACAGCCGGTGACGTTGCTCAACCGGACCGGCCAGTGCGTTAAAATAGGCGAGGTAATCGGGGCGACTTGCGAGGCTCGCCCCAGCATGCGCGACCAAGAGTGCCCCGACCGCCCCCGTTACTGCAAAGCGCCGCGCCTGACTTTTCCATGCCCAGTCGATGCCCATGGTCATCACCGCACCGACTAGCACCCACCCCACCGCAATCATCGGTAGCACGTGGCGCAGGCCGATATTCAAACTGCCCGCCATGGCTACGCCGCCATACACCCCTGCCAGTGCCACCAGCGGAACCACGCGGTAACAAAAGCGGGCGCGCTGGCGCGACAGGGCTAACGAGACAGCCGCACTCACTACAAGGGCCAAGCCTGCGAGGGTGCTTTTCCACCACCACGCCAAGGGGAAATACATCCACCAGCCTGTGGTCCCATGTTCACCAGCGAAAAACGACAGCCGTGAGTGCGAGTGATAAGCTACAAATCCGAGCCCATAAATCCACGCCTCGGGTAGCAAGCGGTGGTCCCGCGCCCAACGCAGACCGGCTTGCAACGGCCCGGCCTGTAATTGAACGAGGTGTGCATCCGCAGGTTCGCCCAATTGCGGCAGGCCCACCTGCTGCGGTTGCGCGATCAGGATCGTCTCCCAGTCCTTCATCCAGGTGCCGCCTGCCGGCGCTGCGGCGAACCGAAACCCATAGGCGGCCCAAACCATGCACCACGCTAGCAGTCCCGCCGCCAGCCATGCCCCGCACAGCGCCCCCATTTGTTTACCTCGCCCGCGGAGACGACCGGCATACCGTCCTGGCAGCGCCCAGGGCAAGGCTGCCCGCCGACCGATTCGTACGGCCAGTAGGCCCGCGATTACCACAGGCAGCACCACCACCGAAAATTTAGCCAAAGCGAGGAATCCCGTTGCCAAGCCTGCCGCCAGAATGCGGCCTAAACTCACCCGGTGGCACAGACGCCATCCCGCCAATACCGCGGCCAAAAAACCCAACGCTCCCGCCGTGTCCGAGGTGGTCAGGCCGGCGTGCGCCAATAAATTCGGGCAAAACGCCGCGGCCGCGAGTGATACCAAGCCGCCGCGCCGTCCCCATAGTCCCGCCGACCAAGCGTAGATGAGCGCCAGCAAGCCGCAGCTCAGCAGCACCGTCATGCCACGGCTGGCGGCTAGGAGCGCCGTGCGTCGTGTGCCGGCCTGCTCCAAGAGTTGATGGCCGAGCGCCCAAATATCGGCCTGTTGCCAGGCCGCGCCGGTCACTGCTGGAACATCTACGCCAGCGATTACCCACGGCAGCGCGGCCCAACGCTGCGGTAAATTGCCGTTCTCCGGCTGAAAACGGAAATCCCCCGTCTGCCAGTAATACAGTCCTGAGACGATGTGCACCGGCTCGTCTGCGGTCACCCCGACTTGCGGGGACACGCTCCACGCCATCACGGCTTGGGCGGCGATCAAGAGCGCGACTAGCCAGACGACCGAGTTCCGGCGCATTTGCATGGACGGGGCGGGGCTTATCGGGTGACGTGCAGAGCTTTCCGGCATGAATCCCGAAGAATACGCCAATCTCGACCGCGTGGAGCAATCCCATTGGTATTATGCGGGTAAACGCGAACTGGTCCGGCGCTGGATTCAACGCGTTCGCCCGCCCCAACCGGACGACACCCTGCTCGACTGCGGTGCCGGCACCGGGCGCTTTGGGCTGGAAATGGCCCCCCACTGCTGCGTCCTCGTCCTCGACGACCACGAAGAGTCGCTGCGTCTGCTGCGCCAGCGTTTTCCTTCGGAGCGGGTGTTGTCCCTCGGCAGCGACGGCCAGGTTCCGTTGCCTGCTGCCTCGCTCGACTATCTCACGGCCCTCGACGTGCTTGAGCATACCCCTGACGACAGTGCGGTGGTGAGCGGGTTTCACCGCCTGCTACGCCCGGGAGGTGTGGCGGTGATCACGGTGCCGGCGAGCATGGCGCTGTGGAGCGACTGGGACGTCGGGCTGCACCATTACCGGCGCTATTCGCGCCAGCAGCTGCAGGCGCTTTTCCCTAACGACGAGTGGGAGTCGGTTTATATTAATTACACCAATGTGCCGGTATTTCCCGTGGTTTGGTTGCTCCGCCGGTGGCGCCGCTGGTTTCCGGCCCCCGCCGATGCGGCACGAGCCGAAGACCGTCAGCCCTCCCCTTGGATGAATCGGCTTTTGCATCGCCTGTTCGTCGGGCTGGCGTTTTGCCGCGTGCCCTTTCCCTTCGGCGTCAGTTTATTGCTGGTGGCTCGCCGGCGCTGAAGATGGGGGGCGGTGGTAGGTTGGGCGCGGTATTTTGCGGCAGGATCGCCAGCTCGGCCCCGGCGGCATCGCGCAGTACGAGCAACCAGCGGTGGTTAGGCGGTAAATTTGCGGGTGCGGTGGTGCTGATCCAGCGAACCCCGTCGTAGACAGCACTCTGCGGTTGGGGCAGGACGTAATCGGGGGCAGACGTATACAGGCTGCGCAGGGTAACCTGGGCGACATGCTTTAACGCGGGGTCCAAGGCGGTGGAGACCCGACCTTCGTGCATGCGGAAAGTGCCTTCGGCCGGAATGGTTCGGCCGGTTTTGGTCCAGACGTCATAGCCAGCTAATCGGATCGCCGGCTGGAAGGCTTTAAGTAAATAGTCTTTGAGCGGTCCGGCAGGGCCAAAGCCCGTCTCATACAAATAGTTTAAATGATGCCTGTGGAGCACCACCATCGCCCTCGGATCGGCTTCCAGTTGCCGCTGGATCGCGGCTTGTTGCTTATCGTTCAGCAGGCTGAACCAGTGGGTCGCGTTGCATGCGGTGGGGGTTGGCCTGTCACTCCATATATTAAAGGAAAACATGCCTGGCATGCTAAACACGGTATCGGCCTCCCTGCTTAGGTTTTGTCCGATGGCCTTTAGGTCGTGGGCGAGCAAAAAGTCCGGGCGCAGCAAGTTGGCGCCCGGGAGTTTCACCGCCACGCTGTTGCCCCAAGCGATTTGTGCATGTTGAGCCAGTTGCGCGATCATGGCACCAGCCATGATTAGGGGGATCAAGAGCAGGCCATGGCCCACGATTGGCCTTCGACTCCAAAGGTAGTGGGCGCTTTCACTCCATCCGGTGATGATAAGCGTGATCCCCAAAAATGAGCCCCACGCCACCTGGGTGCCGGCGACCGGATACGCGTGCAGGGTTTGCCAGACATACACCAGCCCCACACACAACCGGGCTTGTACCCAGCGCGGGTTTTCGTTGCCCAGCGGCATGCACATCAGTGCGGCGAGCGAAGGCCCCCAGGCCAATAAGAAGGTTTCATGACCGCCTGTCATGAGGGCGTTGGGTAGCTGGGCGAAAAACCAAATCCCTGCCACCAGACGTAGGCTGACGATCACTGCCGGGTAACGCGCGTGATTGCACCATCGCACTCCGACTAATCCGGCTCCGAGCAGGCCAAGTGCGAGAGCGGCCGCAGCAGGGGCAACCTTAGCCGGAAAGGTGTAAACCCCCGGGTGGCGCAATGGTGCCAGTAAAACGCCTTCGAGCAGCGCCGCCGGACCTGTGCCCATTAAAGCCATCAGACCCACCACTCCTGCGCCCATCCCGACCGCAATGATCGCTGGTGGACGCAGGTCGGCTGGGCTGGGGGCCGGGTAACGCGCGTGGTGGAGTTGCCAAAGCAGACCCAGCGCACCGGCGGTAAACACCGTCGCATAGCACATCGCCCAGGTCGTGTCGGCGTGGGCGCGCATCAGGAGCATCGGTACCAGTGCCGTGGCGAGTGCCGCCAACCAAGTGCGCTGGCGTTGGCTCGGCGCGTTACCCGAAGCCCCTCCGGTCACCAGCCACCAACTGCCGAGCGCACACAGCAGCAGCAGGC
>JBIIMH010000149.1:0-5472 GCA_044338095.1 Rariglobus sp.
GGCGAGGGCCAAACGTGCGTGACCTCTTATGCGTTTTTCAGGCGGTTCCTCGAACCTTACGGCGGGTTAGTAAATGCGAAACTAAGATACCGGATTTTTAACCGCGAAGACGAACCATAGACTCGCGAAGCGGATAAATCCAATGGGTTAACTGAGGATTGCGTTATGCTTCGCGTATCTTCGCGAGCCTTCGCGGTTAACCCGAGCGATTTCGGCCGTTCAACCAACACTCGGCCCCTCACGCTTTCACGGTGGTGCCTTCGATGAAGGCGCGGCCAGAATCGAGGCAGCTGAGGTTTTCGGTGGTCACAGTCGCAATGGCGGTCAGCGCTTCGCGCGTGAGGAAGGCCTGATGCGCAGTGATGAGCACATTGGGAAACGTGGTGAGGCGTGCGAGGGTGTCGTCGGTGAGCACATCGTCGGAATGATCCTCGAAAAACACGCCTTCCTCCTCCTCGTAAACGTCAAGGGCCGCACCGCCCAGATGTCCCGTCTTGAGCGCTCCGATAAGGGCCTTGGAGTCGATGAGCGCACCGCGGCTGGTGTTGACGATGTAGGCGCCCTTTTTCATGGAGGCGAAGGCGGCGGCGTTGAACAGGTGACGCGAGTGCGCCGTGAGCGGCAGGTGCAGCGAAACGATGTCGGACTCGGCGAGCAAACGCTCAAAGGGCACGTAGGTGGCACCGAACTGCGCGGCCCAAGCCTGATCGGGGTAGGCGTCGTTCACCAGAAGGCGCATGCCAAAACCGGCGAAGAGGGAGGCGGTGATTTTACCGATTTTGCCGGTGCCCACGAGTCCCACGGTTTTGCCGTGTAAGTCGAAGCCGACCAGGCCGCCCAGCGAGAAGTTCTGTTCGCGCACGCGGTTGTAGGCGCGCGGGATGCGCCGGTTGAGGGCGAGCAGCAAAGCGAGCGTGTGCTCGGCCACTGCATACGGCGAATAGGCCGGCACGCGCACCACGGCGAGCCCCAGCGCAGCGGCGGTTACCAGATCCACATTATTAAAACCCGCGCAGCGCAAGGCGACGAGGCGCACGCCGTTTTGTTGCAGTTTCTCCAGGCAGGCGCGATCCACCCGGTCGTTTACAAAAATGCACACGGCGTCCGCTCCCGCAGCGGTGGCCGCGGTGGCCTCACTGAGGCGGTGTTCGAGGAATTGATAGCGAACCGGGGTGCCGAGCGCGGCCTGCGTGAGGTAATCGCGGTCGTACGATTTGGAGTCAAAAACAGCTACGGTGATCATGGGGGAGGCGTGTAATGGTTAAAAATCCGTATCAAATAAATTATATAGTCCGAGTTATTCCGGTGTTCTGTGATTCTTGGGAAAAAGATCAAACTCCGGAACCTTACCCACGAAACAAAAAATAGAAAGGTAACCCGAAAACGGATACTCCCCCTGTTTAACGCATGAATGAAAAGGGCATTGGTTATGTCGGCGGGTTGCCCCCTCGAAAAAAAATCTCCCGGTGCTTCGGCTGCACAAAAAAGGCGCCCCCAGTTCGGGAGCGCCTTGTGGCCAACAAAACCCATTCCGCTGGTCCGCTCAGACTTTCGGGCCGCCTTGGGCCAGGCTGCGGGCGCGCAGGCGCAGGCCGTTGAGGCGGATGAAACCGGTCGCGTCGCTCTGGTTGTACCAGCTCTTCACGCCTTCCATCGACGCGATCTTGTCGTCGTAGAGCGAATACTTCGACTTGCGGCCCGTGGTGATGATGTTGCCCTTGTAGAGCTTCAAGCGAACCGTGCCGGAGACGAACTTCTGGCTCTCGTCGACTAGGGCCTGCAGGGCCTCGCGCTCGGGGGCGAACCAGAAGCCGTTGTAAACGAGCTCGGCGTACTTGGGAATAAGGCTGTCGCGCAGATGCTCGACTTCGCGGTCGAGGGTCAGGCTCTCGATCTGCTTGTGCGCCTGCATGAGGATGGTGCCACCCGGGGTCTCATAGACGCCGCGGCTCTTCATGCCGACAAAGCGGTTTTCCACGAGGTCCACGCGGCCGATGCCGTGTTTGCCGCCGAGCTTGTTGAGGGTCTTGAGGACCTTGCCGGGGGTGAGCTTCTTGCCGTTGACGGCAACCGCGTCGCCCTTCTCGAACTCGATCTCGACGTACTCGGCCTTGTCGGGCGCGTCTTCAGGGGAAACGGAGAGTTTGAACATCTCCTTGTTTTCCTTGGTGGTCGGGTCGAACCAGGGGTCTTCCAGGATGCCGGCCTCGTAGGAAATGTGGAGGAGGTTTCGGTCCATCGAATAGGGCTTCTTGAGCGAGGCCTCGACGGGGATCTTGTGCTTGGCGCAGTAGGCGATCATCTCGGCGCGGCCGGGGAACTCGGCGCGGTAGTTTTCCAGCTTCCACGGGGCGATGATATCGAGGTCGGGGGCGAGCGCCATGTAGGTGAGCTCGAAGCGGCACTGGTCGTTACCCTTGCCGGTGGCACCGTGGGCGACAGTGTCGGCCTTTTCCTTGCGGGCGATGTCCACCTGGGCCTTGGCGATCAAGGGGCGGGCGATGGAGGTGCCCAGGTAATACTGGCCCTCGTAAACCGCGTTGGCGCGGATCATCGGGTAGATGTAGTTTTTGGCGAACTCCTCGACCAGATCGAGGGTGTAGTGCTTGGAGGCGCCGGTGGCCTTGGCCTTCTTGTCGAGGCCCTTGAGCTCTTCCTCTTGGCCGACGTCAGCGGCGAAGGTGATGATCTCCGCGTCGTAGGTTTCCTTGAGCCACTTGACGATGACGGAGGTGTCGAGACCTCCGGAGTAGGCGAGAACGATTTTCATAGGTAAAAAAGAGAGAGGAAAGTGAGATGAATTTTAACCGCGAATGGACGCGAATTAACGCGAATGATCGGAAAGGACGATGCGTTCCCACTCAAGCTTGGCACGCTTGAAATTAATAATAAGCCCGACCTTCAGCTTGGTGATTCGCAAATAGCTGATCATTTGCCCCCGCTCGTGATCGGTGATGCCATCAATCGCCTTGGCGTCCACGATCACCGAATCAAAGGCGATCAGATCGGGAATAAACTCCGCGACTTGCACGTTTTTATAGCGGACTGAAAAGTGCTTTTGCTGGTCGTAGGCGATACCACAGAGTCCGAACTCCACCACCAGCGCATTTTCATAAGGCTTTTCATGCAGACCATGACCGAGCTCTTTTAAAACCGAAAATGCCGCGCCAATAATGCGATAAACTTCATCCGCCTGGATCAGATTATTCGCGGCCATTGGCGTCCATTCGCGGTTACAAAACGGCTCAGGCGCGCGGCTGTTGGGCGAGCACGGCCATGATGGCCTTCTGGGTGTGCAGGCGGTTTTCGGCCTGGTCGAAAATGATGGAGCGGGGGTTGTCCAAAACCTCCTGGAACACCTCTTCACCGGAGTGCGCCGGCAGGCAGTGCATGAAGTAGGCGTCGGGCTTGGCGGCGGCGAACAGCGCGCCGGTGACCGCATAGGGCGACATCAGGGCGATGCGCTGCTTGCTTTCCTCCTCCTTGCCCATGCTCACCCAAACGTCGGTGTAAACCACGTCGGCGTCCTTGACCGCCTCGTACGGGTCAGTGGTGAACTGGTAGTTTTGGGCAAAACCCTCCTGTTTGAGCAGCGCGTTGATCTCCGGGCCGGGCTCGAAGCCCTTGGGGCCGGCGAGCGAGATCTTCATACCAAACAACGCCGCGCCAAGAATCCAGGAGTTGGCCATGTTGCAGGCCGTGTCGCCCAAAAACGCGATTTTGCGGCCCTTGAGCGAGGCGAGCAGGTCGCCACCCTTGGGCGCCCAGCGCTCGGCCATGGTGAACGCGTCGGTGTAAATCTGGCAGGGGTGCAGGAAATCGGTGAGCGCGTTGATCACCGGAATCGTGCCGCTGGCGGCCAAGCGCTCGACCTCGCTGTGCTCGTAGGTGCGCACGATCAGCCCATGCACAAAGCGGGACAGCACCTTGGCGGTGTCCTCAACCGACTCACCGCGCCCGAGCTGGATGTCGTTTTTATTAAGAAAGAGCGGATTGCCACCGAGCTCGTGCACGCCGACCTCGAAGGAGACGCGGGTGCGCGTGGAGGACTTGGAGAAAATCATTGCCCAGGTCTGGTGCGCGAGCACCGGCGGGGTATGCCGGCCACGTTTGGCTTTGAGCTCTCGGGCCAACGCAAAGACCTCAGCCACCTCGTGGGGCTTGAAGTCCGTCTCTTTGAGGAAGTGCTTCATGGAAAAATGAAGCGAATATGCGTAAGTCATCCGCTAAGCTCCGACGAGAGCAAAATTCGGTGCGCATTAAGACGCTCGTGGCTGCCGCCCCTTAACCGGCTCCGCCTCTTGACGTCACCGCCCCCGGGTTTATGCGTTAACCACCGTTATGCCGCACCCCTCCTCGATTTGGTTAACCCTCGGGCTTTCGCTCGGCACCCTCAGCGCTTCCGCCGCTATTTCGCTGGAAGGACTCACCACCAACTCCCCCTTCCTCCTGGGTTCCTCTACCGTTGCACCGCCCGCCCACTCCGAGGCGTCCAACCTTGAGTTTCGTGGCGTGATCTCCACCAGCGCCGGCACCCTGTTCGGACTCTACGACCGCACACGCAATCAGGGAGCGTGGGTGCGGCAAAATGAAACCGGCGCGGATTTCAACGTGCTGGCCTACGACGCCGCCAACGCCGTCGTCACGGTCGACTACCAGGGCCAGAAACTTTCGCTGGCGTTGGCCTCATCCAAGATCGAAACCGCCGCACCCTCGCTGATTCCGATGATCGCGGCCGCACCGCTGGCCGCGCCCGCCGCTACCGCTGTCAACGGCGCCAACCCGGCGGATCAACGCAAACTGGAATCGATCGCAGCCGAGGTGCGGCGTCGGCGGGCGTTGCGCACGGCAACCCCGGCCGTGACGCCTGCGCGGCCGTGAACCCGCCCCCAAGCGCACCGAACTCCGTCGCATTATCCAACGGCGCGCTGGTCCTGCGGCTATTTGCCCTCGCCTGGCGCTACCGCTCGCGCTGCTTCGGTGTCCTGGCCCTGCAACTCGCGCTACTCACCCTCGGCCTAAGCGGACTGAGCCTGACCGGACTCGGCATCGACTACCTCGGCTGGGTACTGGCAGGCCACCACATTGGAGAAACCACTGATTTCCCCCACGCCAAGTTCGGCCTGCAACTGCCGACAACTTGGGCGCCGCTCCATGTCCTTTGGTTAATCGCCTCCTGCATACTCGGCTTCGCCGTGCTGCGCGCGGGGCTCAACTACCTGTACACGATCTCCATCAACCGCCTGGTGCAGCAGCGCCTGGTCATCGACCTGCGCGGCGAGGTCTACGATAAACTCCAGCGCCTGAGCTTTCGCTTTTTCGACGGCAACACCACCGGCTCGATCATCACCCGCGTGACCGGCGACGTGCAGGCGGTGCGCATGTTTCTCGATCAGGTGATGATCCAAAGCGTCATCATGGTCGTGTCGCTGACGATCTACGCTGTCTACATGGCCAGCCTTCACCCCGGCC
>JBIIMH010000150.1:0-5470 GCA_044338095.1 Rariglobus sp.
CAGCGGGATTATTTGGGCCACACTCTCTACACGCTCAACGTGCCGACTGCGCCCGGGGCCAGCGGGGCGGCGCGGGGATTTAGCTATGCGATCGCGCAAAAAATGCTGCTCGTCGGTATTGGTTCGCCGGCGACTGTGGAAAGCGCGCTGCAGGGCATGGCCTCGGGGGCGGGCGGGTTTTGGCAACGCGACGACGTCAAGGCCTCGCTCGCCGACCTGCCGTCCGATGTGGTCTCACTACAAGTACAGGATCTGCGCGTGTTACTCGCCTCGCTGGTCGAGTCGGTCGTTGAGTATCAAGCCGCGCGCAACGCCGGAAAAACCGACGACGCGAAGCATGCCTTCGTGGACGTTGAAGCGCGTCCTGATGCTGACGTGTGGGCACGTCACTGGGGGCTTTCGTCGGGTTACGTGACCCGCACGCCCGAAGGATTGTTTAGCTCCAACCGGCTGGTTTATCCGCAACCCTGAAACGTCGTAGGAGTAGCGCTAGACCTCCCGTCTTCTCTGCTCCGTCCCCACCACCAACGATCCAGCAGACTGGAAGTCTGCGCTACTCTTCGGAAACCTTCCCCTACGAATGCGCTCCTTTGTTAACTACGGCTCGACTGCTCTCACCGGTTTTGGACTGGCCGTGGTTTTATCCACCGCTCCCGTCCATGCCGCCGCCCCTGAAGTCGCGCTGGCCGGCCCGCTGGTGCAAAAGCTCGATTGGAATACCCGCTCGCTCCAAGCCTCCGATATCAACGCCGACGGCCTGCTCGACCTGGTCGTAGCCAACAACGACCGCGCCACCGTCGATATTCTGTTTCAACTCAAGGCCGGCGCTGATCCGTTCGACTCAGCTCCGCTCTCCGGTTCGACGCCAACCGCAGGCGGCATAACCGCGCGCGGTAATCGCTGGGAACCCGTGGTCGAGGACGCCCGCTTCCGCCGCGAACGCGTCACCACCGGCGTCACCATGTACGATCTGGCCGCCGGAGACCTTAATGGCGATGGCCGCCCCGACTTGGTTTACGCCGGCGATCCGCAGGCGCTCACCGTGCAACTCCAGCAGACGGACGGTTCCTGGTCGGAGACCCGCCTGACCGAGGCCCCAGCGCCAAGTCTGGCGGTGGGCAACCTGCGTCTGGCCGATTTCAACGCCGACGGGCGCACGGATTTGGCTATGCTCGGATTGAAGGAACTGGCGATTTTTTACCAGTCCGAGTCGGGCGAACTCGCCGCGCCGGTGCGCCTGCCGCTTGCCGATGAAAACTGCTACGGGTTGGAAATCGTCGATCTCGACGGTGACGGCCGCCCCGATCTGGTTTATCTGAGCAACACCCGCCGCGATGCGCTGCGCGTGCGTCTGCAAAACGCCCGAGGCCAGTTCGGCCCCGAGCAGCCTTACGCGATCAAGGACGCGCGCTGTACCTTGCAAATCCTCGCCCCAGCCGATGCCGCCAAAAAGCAGCCGGCCCGCCTGCTCTTCGCCCAACAACGCACCGGGCAATTGGAGTTTTTTAACCTAGAGATAGGTACACTAGCGGCGGGGAAAAACGAGAAAGGGAAAAAGGACAAGGCGGACGCCGCCCCCGTGCTGCGTCCTCGGGTGTTTACCCCGCGTGCCGCCGGCAAGACTTCCGCTGCCTACGCCACAGGTGATTTCAACGGCGACGGTTTTGAAGACATCGCGGTGAGCGACGCCGATGGCGCCCAGGTTTTTGTCTACTTCCGCCAGTCTGACGGCGGCTTTACTGTGGCCGAGCGGTTCCCGGCATTTGCCGATATCCGCAGCTTGGCGGCGGGAGACTGGGACGGCGATGGCCGCGCCGAACTGGTTGTTGGCAGCGCCAAGGAACAAGCGGTGGGCTTGGCGCGTTTCAACGCCGAAGGCCGGCTCGATTATCCGCAGCCCTTGCCCGGCAGTGGTCGTTCGCTCGCGGTGGCCGCCGGCGACCTCGCTGGCACGAAAACCCTGACGATCGTCGTGCTGCGTGAAGAAAAAGGGAAACGCTGGCTGGATTTTATTACCCGTAACCCGGCCGGTGAGCCCGTCGTCACGCGTACAGTGGATCTGGCCGGACTCAAAACCGACCCGCGCGGGCTGCGCCTCATCGACGCCAATCAAGACGGCCTGCTCGATGTGGCGGTGTTCACGCCGCTCGATTCGCTGCGCCTGTACCTGCAGGAAAAAGAGGGAGCGTTTACCGATGCGGCGGCCACGGCAGGTTTCCGCAAGGGGCTGGTGGATAATTTGGAGGCGAGTGCGTTGTCCACCGGGGATGTGAACGTTGACGGCAAGAGCGAGTTATTGGTGAGTGCGGGCGGATTTGCGCGGGCGCTGCGGGTGGACGCGGCGGGCGTGCTCACGGTGGTGGATCAGTTCAACGCCCGCGATAGCACCGCGGAAATCACGGCGGCGTGGGTGTTGCCGGCGGTCAAGGGCAAGCGCCCCGAGGTGCTGATCTACGACCGCAAGGGCGAACAGTTCCAGCGTTTGGAGGCCAACGCGCGCGGGGTTTACGAGGTGGTCGACACGGTGCCGGTGGGGCGCATCGACGTGGTCGGCGCCGAGCTGAAAATCGGCGAGAAGGCGGGTGCGGCGGAGCTGTTTGTGTGGGGCAAAGACCGCTTTTGGTGGCTGCCGCTCGGCGCGGGTGATTTCACCGCTCGCACGGTTGAAACCTACACGACCGACCTGCCCGAGGTGGCTTACAGCGATGTGCTGGCGGGCGACCTGACCGGCGACGGCAAAGTCGAACTCGTTGCCCTTGATCCGCAGCACAACGTGGTGGAGGTGCTGGCGCGCGATGAGGCGGCGAAAGCGTGGGTGAGCCGGCTGCATTTCCGCGTGTTCGAAACCGATGCGCACCACCAGGGGCGCAAAGGCCAGGCGTTGGAGCCGCGTGAGGTCGTCGTTGCTGACGTGACCGGCGATGGGAAAAAAGATCTGCTGCTGCTCGTCCATGACCGGGTGCTGATTTATCCGCAGCAGTGAGGGGGCGGAAGTAGCGGGTAGCGGGTAGGGCGTAGGCGGGGAACGGAGCCCCGAGGCAACGTCCAACATTCAACATTGAACGTCCAACATCCAACGATGAACGCCTGACCGCAGCCCCGCTCCCCGTTGCCCCCCGTTGAATGTTGGATGTTGAGCGTTGGATGTTGAACGTTTTGCCGCCTCCGATTTCCGCCTCTCCGCTCCGACCTACTCGCTACTGTGCTTCCGGCACCGTGCAGGGGATTCTGAGCGTGAACACGCTGCCGACCGGTGAGCCGGGGCGCATGCTAATTTCGCCGTCGAGCACGCGCGCGATGCGCGAGACCAGCGCAAGTCCCAGTCCCGCCCCGGACTGTTTGCGCGTCAGGCTGGTGTCACCCGGGGTGAACAAATTGAACAACTCCTCACGCTGGCTTTGCACGATGCCTTCACCTGTGTCGGTCACTTCTATGATTAGCGTTTGCGTGGGGTGATCATAGTGCAGGTTCACGCAGACCGAGCCGGTCGAAGTGAATTTAATGGCGTTCTCGAGCAAATTATCGAGGGCGGTTTCAACCAAGCTAGAGCGGCCGTGCACCGTGAGCTGGTGTGGGGCTGTAAAACTGGACTGAAGCGTCAGCCCTTTAGCCTGAGCGGCTGTGCGATAGGGCTCAACAGCGCGAGCGAGCAACGCGGCTGGTTGCAGGGGCTGGGGTGTCCTCGCGGGGGTGACTTCCAGCTGTAGGAAAGTGAGGATCCGGTTGAACATCCGGTTGAGCCGGGTGCTCGATTCGGTGATGATCTGGCCCATTCGTTTGGTCGTTGGGTCATCCTGCAGGCAGAGCAGGCTGGCAGCCCCATGAATGCCGTTGAGCGGAGTGTTCAGCTCGTGGCTGACGCAGCGAAGGAATTCATGTTTAGCACGATTGGCTGCCTGGGCGGCAGTGAGCGCGGAGGCCAATTCAGCGGCGGTTTGGGTGAGTTGTGCCGTGCGTTCCGTGACCCGTTTTTCGAGGTTACGCACGTGTGCTTGGTTCTCCACGGCCAAGTGCCACTTGCGGCAGAGAGCGGCTGCAATCTGGTGAATCTCGATGGCGTCGAAGGGCTTTTTGAGCAGCAGCACGCCGTCGCTTTCGGGAAACGCCTGAAGCAGGTCGCTCCAGGTGTAGTCGGCGAACGCCGTGCATAGCACGATCTGCATGTCGGGGTGTTGCTCGCGCAGGCGGCGGGCGGTCTGCACCCCGTCGATGCCCGGAGGCATACGCACATCGAGGATCGCCAGCGCGAAGGGCTCGCCGACTTGTTGGGCGTTGGAGGCGGTGGCCAGGGCTTCTTCGCCCTGTTTCACATGAGTGAGCGCGTAGGCCGGTTCCGCGGGGGAATGGGGAGCCACGTGTTCCGGGGCGAATTTTGCCAGCCCGGGTAGGTCGGCCAACGCGTCGGTCTCGACGGCGAAGATGTTGCGGTAGGATTCGTGCAGTGCCGGGGTGTCGTCAGCGATCAGGATACGGGATATGGCTGAGGGCATAGGTGGTTTAATCGTTGGAGTGGATCGGAATGCTAAGTGTAAAAGTGGCCCCGAGTCCGGTGCCTGGGCTGCTGACGAAGAGCTCACCGCCCATCATTCGAGCGGCATTGGCCGAGTTGTGAAGCCCAAACCCGTTGCCGCCGGCTTTTGTGGTGTAGCCGTAAGTGAACAGGCTGAGGAGTTTGTCTGCGGGAATGCCTTCGCCGTTGTCCGTGACTTTGATGGGCAGTAGCCCGTTGTTGGCCGGACCAATGCGCAGGGAAATGAGCGGGTTGGGCGGCCCCCAGGAGGCGATAGCGTCATGGGCATTGAGCAAGAGATTGACGAGGATTTGCACCACCAGGTTACGGTCGGCGTAAACCTCGGTGGCGTCCAAAGCGCAGTCGTTGATTTTGAGCGGGGATTCGTTGCGGATGCAGTCCCCGTTTCGCCCGCACTTGGAGTCGCCTGGACATTGCTCAATGGGATACGGTTCACGCGCTATCGTTCTGGCGAGCAGCAGGGCTTCCTGAAGCGCCTCGCGCAAAACGAACGGCTCGCAGAGGCGGTGAGTACGGGCCAGCGACTGCTGGCTGGCGACGATCCTTTTAAGGTGGCTGTTGCCGGCTTGCAGGATTTCGACCAGCCGGGTGGTCTCGGTTAAATCGGTGGACAGGGCGGCGGTGATTTGAGCCAACAGGGTGCGCAGTTCGGGGCCGTCGGAGTGGGCGCTGAAGACCTCCGCCGTCTGTGCCGAGGCGGGGGCGAGCAGCTGACTCAACGTGGCCAGCGAGCGGCGACGGGTGTTGGATAATCGGGTCGCCACCAAGTCGCTGGAAATGCTGATGCTCGTCAGTGTGTTGCCGATATTATGGATCACCCCGGAAGCGACCTCGGCCATGCCTGCCTCGCGGGCGAGGCGGTTCATGGCTTGCTGGTTTTGACGCAGGGTTTCCTCGGCGCGCTCACGCTCCTCGATCTCACGGTTGAGCTTGTCGACC
>JBIIMH010000208.1:0-4479 GCA_044338095.1 Rariglobus sp.
CTTTGATCGCTTTGGCCCCCGCCGTTCCATCACTGCCCATGCCCGAGAGGACAATCCCAATGCTCTGTTCCTGCTGATCTTCTGCCAACGAGCTGAAAAAGAAATCGATCGGCAAGCGCACGGCCTGCGCCCCGTCCGTAACATGCAATTTCAACACCCCTGCCTTAATCGAGACATCGCGGTTTGGCGGGATCACATAGACGTTATCAGGCCGGACGCGGGTGCCGTCTTGAATACGTTGAACCTTCAGTGGCGTCACTTTCTGAAGTAATTCAGGGAGGTAATCCTTGTGCGTCGGATCAAGGTGCTGAACCACCACAATTGCCCAGTTAGCGCCAAGGGGAACTGACCGTAAAAAGGCATCGATCGCTTCAAGTCCGCCTGCCGAGGCTCCGACACCGATGAGGGTCAGGGCACGCTTCGGGGGCGTGTTGGCTGCGGCTACAGCAGTGCCCGGAGCGGGGGCTACCGCCGGCTTACGTTTAACGGTGGGTTTAGCTGAAACCGGAGTGACGTTTTTGGGTGCGGGACGGGAGGGCTTACGCTTGGCCATGGGTGGGCGCAGCTAATGGACGTTTTTGGCGCGAGTATATCACCAAATTAAACCGACCTGCCGAGGGGCCGATTCACGCCTTGCTAACGCTGCTCCCTCGCCTTGTTGTCATCCCCTTTATTTTTGCTCCATGACCTCCGCCGAAATCCGCCAGTCCTTCCTCGATTTCTTCCACGCCCAGCAGCACACGATCGTGCCCTCGTCGTCGCTACTGCCGGACTCACCCGGACTTCTCTTCACCAACGCCGGCATGAACCAGTTCGTGCCGATCTTCCTCGGTGATAAACAAGCCGACGTCTCCAAGTGGGCCGGTGCCCGCGCCGCATCGAACACCCGCGCCGCCGACACCCAAAAGTGCATTCGCGCCGGTGGTAAACACAACGACCTCGAAGACGTCGGCTACGACACCTACCACCACACGCTCTTCGAAATGCTGGGCAACTGGTCCTTCGGCGATTACTTCAAAAAGGAGTCGCTCACCTGGGGCTGGCACCTGTTGACCAAGGTCTGGGGCATCCCCGCCAAGCGCCTCTTCGCCACCGTTTACGCCCCCAAGCCCGGCGATCCGTCCGAATTCGACCACGAAGCCGCCGCGATTTGGACCGAGCTGTTTAAGGCCGAGGGCCTCGATCCCGCGCTCCACATCGTCCACGGCAATCGTAAGGATAATTTTTGGCAAATGGGCGACACCGGTCCCTGCGGCCCGTGCTCCGAGATCCATTTTAACCTTTTGGAAAACGACGACGAGGCCGAGGGCCGCAAGGGTGTGAACAGCTCCTCGCCGCGCTGCATCGAGATCTGGAACCACGTTTTCATCCAATTTAACGCCAACGCCGACGGCACCTTTTCGCCGCTCGCCGCCAAACACGTCGACACCGGCATGGGCTTCGAGCGCGTCGCCGGCATCATGGCCACGACGAAGAATTTCACCGATTTCTCGCCTGAACCGTCCAATTACAACGCCGACGTTTTCTCTCCGCTGTTCGCCACGGTCACCGCGCTGTCCGGCAAGACCTACACCGGCACGGTGCCCACCAAACGCGAAGGCCTCACCGAGCAGGAAAACACCGACATCGCCTTCCGCGTGTTGGCCGACCACGCCCGCACCATCAGTTGCGCCATCGCCGACGGCATCATGCCGGGCAACGACGGCCGCAACTACGTTATCCGCCGCATCCTGCGCCGAGGCATTCTTTACGGTACCAAGCTCGGCCTCAAAACCGGCTTCTTTGAGCAACTCGTCACGCCCGTCGTCGAGAGCCTCGGCAACGTGTTCCCCGAGCTAAAAGAGCGCCAGGAAATCGTGCGCCGCGTGATCAAGAGCGAGGAAGAATCCTTCGGCCGCACGCTCGACCGCGGTTTGGGGCTTTTCACCAAGGCCGCGCAGGGTGCCCGACAAATCAGTGGCGTACTCGCCTTTGAGCTCTACGACACCTACGGCTTCCCGCTCGACATGACCCAGCTGCTCGCCACCGAGCGCGGCCTGACGGTGGACAACGTCGAGTTTGAGCGCCTGATGGAGGAACAACGCAACCGCGGCCGCGCCTCCACCAAGAAGGAAATTGTCGTCGCCGCCACCGAGGGTGCCGAAGCCGCCGAGGCCAAACCCACGCCGTTCATCGGCTACGTTATTGGGAAATCCCAATCCTTTGGCGTGGTCGTCACCGAGGTGGTGCGCACCGAAACCGACACCTACCTGGTCTTCGATCAGACACCGTTTTACGCCGAAATGGGCGGCCAATTGGGCGACTGCGGCGTGCTGCTGGCTCACGGTGAAGCCGTGCAGATCAGTGACACGATTAAGGACAAGTCCGGGCGTTACCTGCACAAGGTTTCCAACGTGGAAGGCAACCTGTTGCCCGATGCGCCGCGCGGAGCCCGCACGGTCACCAACGCGTTCATTTACTCCTTGGTCAACCAGACGGTCGAGGCGGGCGTGAACATGATTCACCGCCGCGCCATCCAACGCCACCACACCGCCACGCACCTGCTCAACTTTGCGTTGCGCCGCGTGCTCGGCACCCACGTGCGCCAGGCCGGATCGCTCAACGCCACGGACCGCATGCGTTTCGACTTCGCTCATTTCGAAGCGATCACCCCGACCCAGCTTCACGAAATCGAGAGCATCGTTAACTGGCGCATTTTGGATAACGCCGAGGTCAAGGGCTACGAAACCGACTTTGACGCCAAGCCCAAGGGCACCCTCGCCTTCTTCGGCGAAAAATACGGCAAACGCGTGCGCGTGGTCGATATCGGCGGCTACAGCTTGGAGCTGTGCGGTGGTACCCACGTGAATACGACCGGCGAAATCGGCTTCTTTAAAATCATCTCCGAGGGTGGTGTTGCCGCCGGCACCCGCCGTATCGAGGCCGTCGCTGGACAAGCCGCCTACGACTACGTGCGTTCGCACGAGGAAAAGCTCAACGCCCTCGCCGCCAAAGTCGGCGTACCCTTGGCTCAGGTGGAGCAAAAGCTCGACTCGATCCTCAGCCAAAAAGCCGATTCCGACAAAAAACTAAAAGCCCACGAACAGCGTGCCGCCGCCGCGCTCGCCACCGACCTCGCCGCGAAGGCGGGTCAGAAGGACGGGCTGCCGTATGTTTCCGCCGTGGTCGCGGTCGATGCGCCCGAGATGCTGCGCGAACTCGGCTCGCAGGTTTTGGCCAAACTCGGTGAAGGCGTGGTGGTACTCGGTGCCGCCTTCGGCACCGACAAGGTTTCGTTGGTGGCATTCGCCTCGCCGGCGGCGATCAAGGCAGGACACCAAGCCGGCAAGATCATCTCGGCGCTGACCGCGCAACTCGGTGGCAAAGGCGGCGGCAAACCCGACTTCGCGATGGGTGGCGGCAAAGACGCCGCCAAGCTGGCTGAGGTTCTTGGGTAAAACCCGATTCGGTTTAACCACTTATCTTCACTGATTATCACTGATTCCGGAGCAGCGACTCCGTTTACGTCTCTGCCATCAGTGAATTTCAGTGCAAATAAGTGGTTAAAACCTCCGTCCCTCCGATGGCCGCACCGCTCAAGGATCTGTTCGACGCCAAGCGGTACAACCAAACCGCCGCGCAACTCGCCGCGCTGCACCCGCGCTTCGACTCCGTCCGTTTTTTGGCCCACGCACTCGACGGTCTTGCCGAGCGCGAACTGCTGGCACGCCTGCACCGCACCGCCGAGGCGTTCCACCTCGCCCTGCCCATACCGTTTACCGAACAACTCGCGGTCCTGCGCGCCCACGCCCCTCAGATCGGCCATGGCTTTGTCGCAATCTGGCCCTGCGCCCACGTCACCACCCACGGTATCAACGACCCGGCCCAGGCACTCGACGCCCTCAAGTTTTTCACCCGTTTCGGCTCAGCTGAGTTCGCCATTCGCCCCTTCATCACCCGCGCCCCGGAGGCAACGCTTGCACTGATGCGCCACTGGGCCGATGACGCCGATGAACACGTGCGCCGCCTCGCCAGCGAGGGCTCGCGGCCGCGTCTGCCGTGGGGCGGCAACCTGCCTGCGCTCATCGACGATCCCTCGCCCACCCTGCCGATCCTCACCGCACTGCGCGCCGATCCCAGTCTCTACGTGCGCAAGTCCGTCGCCAACCACCTCAACGACATCACCAAAAACCATCCCGAATTGGTGCTGGATTTCGTCGCCAATTGGGATCGCACCGACGCGGGCACAGCCTGGATCGTTCGCCATGCCCTGCGCACCCTAATCAAACGCGGCCACCCCAAGGCGCTGGCATTAATGGGCGCCAGTGCAGCCCCCAAGCTGGAAGCCCAGTTTAAAGTTGGCCCCGCCCGCCTAAAGCTCGGTGGTACACTGACCTTAACCGCCAGCCTCGTTTCCACCCACACGCGCACGCAGTCGTTGATTGTCGACTACGTGCTTCATTACGCCCGGCCCGGCGGTGCCACGGCTGAGAAAGTGTT
>JBIIMH010000151.1:0-5418 GCA_044338095.1 Rariglobus sp.
CATTGGTCCTTGGTCCTTACTCCGTCCGCCCCCCGTCCCCCCCACCCTGCCCCTTGACCCGGCGCGTTTGACCGACTGACTATGCGGTCTTTATGGCCAAACCTGAAATCAAGATCGAGCAACTCAAAGTCGGTACCGGTCGCAGCCCCAAAAAGGGCGAACTCGTTACCGTCCACTACACCGGCTGGTTAACCACGGGGAAGAAATTCGACTCCTCCGTCGACAGCGGCTCGCCGTTTTCCTTCGTGCTGGGCGCCGGCCAAGTCATCTCCGGTTGGGACATCGGCGTCGCCACGATGAAGATCGGCGACAAGGTCAAACTGACCCTGCCGCCCGAGTTGGGTTACGGAGCCGGCGGCTACCCCGGCGCCATCCCGCCCAACGCCACTCTAATCTTCGACGTCGAACTGCTCAAAATCGGCTGAACGATAGACACCCTTCCGCGCGTAAATTGCCCCGAAGCACCGCCCCTCTCCATCCCATGAAAATCATCATCACTGGCGTTACCCGTGGCTTGGGGCGTGCGCTCACCGCTGAGTTTGTTCGGCTCGGGCACACCGTGATCGGCTGCGGGCGCGGCTCGGAGGGTATTTTCGACCTGCGCATGAAGTTCGGCGCGCCGCACAGTTTCGACGTGGTCGATGTGGCCAACGCCACCAAGGTCGGCATGTGGGGCGCCCGTGCCCTGGCCTTCGGCGAAACCCCCGACCTGCTCATCAACAACGCAGCCGTCATGAACACGCCCGCGCCGCTCTGGAAAGTGCCGGCCGAGGAGTTCGCCAATCTGGTCAACGTCAACATTACGGGCGTGGCCAACGTCATCCGCGAGTTCGTGCCCGCGATGATCGCCGCCAAAAAAGGCGTGATTGTTAACATGAGCTCCGGCTGGGGCCGCAGCGTGGCCACGGACGTCGCCCCGTATTGCGCCAGCAAATGGGCTATCGAGGGCCTGACCCAGGCGTTGGCCAAGGAATTGCCCGCAGGCATGGCGGCGGTGCCGCTTAACCCCTGCGCAACCGATACCGACATGCTCCGCCAATGTTGCGGGGAAGACGCCGCCCGTTACCCGAAAGCCGAGGCGTGGGCCCGCGTTGCCGCCCCGTTCATCCTCCAACTCGGGCCCAAGGACAACGGCCTGAGCCTGAGCATCCCGACCGTCGAAAGCTGAAGCGAGCGGAGGGCGCGCCAATTAGCATCGGTCGAATTATCACCCCGTAGCCCAAACTGAGCTGGCCCGCTCTTCCCCACAATAACCGGGAGAATTCATTGGCTTTAACTAACCGTTCCGGCATTCCCAAAAGTTTAACATGTTTCGCTTCATCGCCCGCCGTCTTCTGGAGACGATTCCCGTCCTCCTTATCATCGTCACGGCTACCTTTTTTATGGTGCGGTTCGTGCCCGGCGGCCCGTTTGACAGCGAGAAGGCCACCACTCCGGAAATCCGCGCCAACTTGGAAGCCTACTACGGCCTTAACCTGCCGCTGCACCAGCAATACCTTAACTACCTCAAGGCGGTGGTTCTCCACGGCGACCTCGGCCGCTCGACCAAATACGCCAGCCGCACCGTCAACGAGATCATCGCCGACAAACTCCCTGCTTCGCTCGAACTCGGCTCGCTTGCCCTTTTAATCGCCCTCGTTCTCGGCTTAACCGCCGGAGTTGTCGCAGCGGTTAACCGCAACACCAAGATCGATTACTTCACCTCGACCTTTTCCATGGTCGGCATTTGCGTGCCCACCTTTGTGCTCGGGCCGGTTCTGGTGCTCATTTTCGCAATCAAACTCGGCTGGTTCAGCGCCTCGGGCTGGTACGAGTGGCCGGATCGCATTCTGCCCTCGCTCACCCTGGGCATCGTTTACGCCGCTTCCATCGCCCGGCTAACGCGCGGCGGCATGCTGGAAGTTCTCAATCAAGATTACATCCGCACCGCCCGGGCCAAGGGCGCGTCCGAAGCCCGCATCATCTTCCGCCATGCCCTGCGCGGCGGCCTGCTGCCGGTCGTGTCGTTCCTGGGTCCGGCCATCGCCGGTATCCTCACGGGCTCCTTCGTCATCGAGACGATTTTCCAAATCCCCGGGCTCGGCCGTGAGTTTGTTAACAGCGCCTTTAACCGCGATTACACCTTGGTGCTCGGCACCGTTATCCTCTACGCCGTGCTCATCATCAGCCTGAACCTCGTCGTCGACGTGGTGCAGGTGTGGCTCAACCCCAAACTCAAATTCGAGTAAGCCACGCCACCCGCCATGTCCGCCCCCGTCGTCCAAAAACCTTCCGCGTCGCCCGCCGCATCCGCGTCCGCCGTGCCCGATCGCGGCGTGTCGCCCTGGCGCGATGCCTGGCAACGCCTGCGCCGCAACCACCTCGCTGTGTTCGGCGGCGCCGTCCTTATAACGCTCTCGCTACTCTGCGTCATCGGCCCGTGGTTCAGCCCCTACGGCTACGAGCAAACCGATCTCTACAACACCTTTTCACCGCCCTCGTTTAAACACTGGCTGGGCACAGACCAACTCGGGCGCGACCTGCTCACGCGCCTGCTCTTCGGCGGGCGCATCTCGCTCATGGTGGGGCTGGTGGCCACCTTTGTCGCCCTGACCATCGGCGTGGTTTACGGCGCGATCTCCGGCTACGCGGGCGGTAAAATCGATCGTGTGATGATGCGTATCGTCGACATCCTTTACGCCCTGCCCTTCACGATTTTTGTGATCCTGCTGATGGTGTTTTTTGGGCGTAACCTGCTGCTGCTGTTTGTCGCCATCGGGGCGGTCGAATGGCTCACCATGGCGCGCATCGTTCGCGGCCAAATCATGTCGATCAAACGCATGGATTACATCGAGGCCGCCCGTTCCCTCGGGCTCGGCACGCCGCGCATCATCTTTCGCCACATGATCCCCAATATCCTCGGGCCGATCATCGTCTACACCACGCTCACCATTCCCGGCGTGATGCTGCTGGAAGCGTTTTTGAGTTTCCTCGGCCTCGGCGTGCAACCGCCCATGAGTTCCTGGGGCGTGCTCATCAAAGACGGCGCTGAGCGCATGGAAGAATACCCGTGGATGCTGATCTTCCCCGGCACGATTTTCTCGCTCACCTTGTTCTCGCTTAACTTCCTCGGTGACGGCCTGCGCGACGCCCTCGACGTGCGCGCCGCCAAGGACTGAGCGGCGCCCCGCCCCTGCGTCTTTTCCTCAACGCCACCGTCATCGCTATGACCAAAAAGGAGCCCGCCGCTTTTTCGTTTCAGGCCGAGAAACTCATCGCCGCGTTGCGCCGAGTGCCCGACACAACCCCGGAGCGCATGAAAAAGCGCCCGACCAAGGAGCTTTCCGGATTGGTCGAGGAGCTGATGATGAAGTTTCAGATAGGTCGCGAGTCGCCCGAGCAGACGATTCGCGACAACTGGGCGGAGCTGGTGGGGCCGGCGCACGCGCACTATTCGCACGCCGTGCAGATCGATCCCCGCGGACGGTTAACGGTGCTGGCGGGACACGCGGTGGTGCGCAACGAGCTGTTTTTGCACCGCAAGATGATCGTCGAACGGATCCAAAAACTCCCCGGCTGCGCCCAAGTCCGCGAACTGAACATCCGCGCCGGTTAACCCTGATTTCCGCGGCTGGAGTCGGTGATACCATTTCGCAATCAAAGAACTACAAACCGAACCAGTTTACCGCTAATGAACTAGAGCATTTCAAATAAAGTTGTAGCCGATTAGATTAACGTACAGAGTCGCCGAATGAAAAAGGCGATATCAATGGATTTGAGGGAGCGGATCGTTGCGGCGTACGACGGCAAAGAGGGGACACGGGAGGAAGTGGCGAAGCGCTTCAAGGTGTCGCTTGGAATGGTCAAGAAGCTCCTGGCGCAGCGTACGAGGACAGGAGATTTGAAACCCAGGTACAGCTATTGCGGGCGCAAGGCACGGTTGGAACCCGAACACGGCAAGCGCCTGAGGGAGTTGGTGATGCAATCGCCAGATGTGACGCTTGAGGAGATCAAGCAGCAACTAGGGCTGGGCTGTACCATTGGGGCGATTCACTGGGTGCTGACCAGGATGGGGCTGACATATAAAAAAAGACTCTCCATGCGGCCGAGCAAAACCGGGAGGACGTTGCCAAGGCCCGGCGCAAGTGGAAACGGGGGCAAGGATCCCTCGATCCGGCGAGGTTGGTCTTTATCGACGAGTCTGCGGCCAAAACGAACATGACGCGGCTGCGAGGTCGCTCGCCCAAAGGCGAACGTCTGGTTTGCCATGCGCCGCATGGCCATTGGTGCACCACCACCATGATCTCCTCGGTTAGACTGGATGGCACCACGGCCTGTATGACCATTGAGGGGGCTACGAATACCGAAATCTTCCAGGCTTATGTCCGCGAGGTGCTCGTGCCATCCCTACGCCCAGGTGACATCGTCATCATGGACAACCTCGGTGCTCACAAAAACGAAAGAACCCTTGATCTGATCACGCAGGCGGGCGCGCAGGCTTGCTTCCTGCCTGCCTACTCGCCGGATCTCAACCCCATCGAGATGATGTGGAGCAAGGTAAAGTCACTCCTGCGCAAGGCTCAGGCCCGCACGACTCCCGACCTGCTCAAGGCCATCGCCGCCGCACTTGCCGCCGTCACACCCCAGGATGCACTCGGTTGGTTTACAGCTTGTGGCTATAACTTTATTTGAAATGCTCTAGTCGAAAACAATTCTGAAAACTGGAATCAAGGGAATACTACTCAGATAATTTTGCCGAACGTTTAAGCTCAGCGATGAACGTGCTTGGCGCGGAGCGTGCTGCTCGGAGCACGATCCGTGACAAGCATGTTCATTCGCTGTAGCGCCTGGTTCGGCTCAGTTAATTCGAACCATGTTAGCACGCTCAATTGCCGTAGTCTGCTGAACTAAGACAACCACAAAACCAGTCTTATCAATACTGCTAACTGCATTTTTGTCTGGTGCCAAGTTCCACATAGCACCAGTTGCAGGATCTACAATTAGCATGCCAATTAAACCACCAAAAACGATGTTCCCCCAATACCACCCAGATAATTTCGAGTGAATAGTAATTTCCGTCGTCTTATAATTAGCCAGCTCCAACTTCAAATTATAGCTTTGGCCCTTGAAGAAACCACGTTTCGGATCAAGAGATACCGTCAAAGGTGTAACGCCACTATGCACCGCCACACCTGAGCCTGATTTGGTGATCGCAACTTTTGCACCCGTGGGCTGCGTATTGACCGATAAATTGCGTGCGCCTCCATGAACGATAGAAGCGCAACCTGATCCCAATAGGAGCAGAGAAAATACTGAAACCACGCTAGCAGCGTGAAATACTTTGTTATGTTTGATTTTCATTTTTGTTTTCCGAGGAAATTCTGCCGAACGTTTAAGCTCAGCGATAGACGTGCTTGGCGCGGTTCATGCGGCTCGGAG
>JBIIMH010000152.1:0-5362 GCA_044338095.1 Rariglobus sp.
CCCGATGTTCGGCAGCGGAAGCGTGAATGGGAGTCGGGCGGGATATTTCATTCGGCGACTGGCGTTTTTCGGGAACCGCCTTTTCCTCCCGCCATGCCGCCCACCCCCGCCAGCCCGGTTTTCTCGGTCTCAGCCGTCAGTAAAAACTACGGTGCGCGCCGCGTCCTTGATTCCGTCTCGTTTACCGTCGCCGCCGGCGAACGCCTCGCGCTCACCGGGCCCTCCGGCAGCGGTAAAACCACCCTGCTCAACTGCCTGGGCGGCGTGGACCGGCCCGATGAGGGCGAAATCACCCTCAACGGCCTGCGCATCGACCAGCTCGATAGCGACGGTCTGGCCCGGTTACGCCGCGAACACGTCGGCACCGTCTTTCAGTTTTTCCACTTACTACCCACCCTCACCGCCGAAGAAAACATCGCCCTGCCCCTGCAACTGCTCGGCGTCGCCGCCCCCGAACGCCGCCTGCGCGTCCAGGGTTTTCTTGAGCGCATCGGCCTGACCCACCGCGCCGCCGCCCTACCCGCCCAGCTTTCCGGCGGTGAACAGCAGCGCGTCGCCATCGCTCGCGCCCTGATCCACAAACCCGACCTGATTTTGGCCGACGAGCCCACCGGCAACCTCGATTCCGCCAACGGCGCCAACATCCTAGAACTGCTGCGCGAACTGACCGACGAAACCCGCACCGCGCTCATTTTGGTGACCCACAGCGAGGAAGCGGCCGCCATCTGCCAAAACCGCATCCACCTGCGCGACGGCCGCATCGTTGCCCGCACATGAACGTGCCACTGCTCACGTTTCTGCTGCGCCACTTCACCCTCCGCCACTGGCGGTTGGCACCGAAACAAAGCGCCCTGCTCGTCCTCATCCTCGCCCTCGGGGTGTCGGTTTTCGTCGCCGTGCGCCTGGCCAACCGCGCCGCCGTCAGCAGTTTTTCCAATTTCACTGACACCCTCACAGGCCAGAGCGACTGGGTGATCGAGTCACCCACGGGCAGTTTCCCCGAAAGCATTCTGCCCGAATTACGCACCGCCCTCGGGTCTCGCCCGGTCCACATTATTCCATTGGTCGAAGTCACCGGCGCCACCCCGCCCGAGGCGACCGACACCACCAAACTCGGCCGCACCACCTACACCCTACTCGGAGTCGATCTGCTCGGCGTCGCCAACCTGGCACGGGCCCAGGACCGCTCGTTTTTCCCCAGCGGCAACCAGGCGTTTTGGGAAACCTTTAACCGCGGCCCGCAGGTCTGGATCAGCGCCGACTACGCCCCCACCCCGCCGACCGAAATCGCGCTCGTCATCGACGAAACCATCCGCGTGCTGCCGGTCGCCGGCCTGATTCCCACCGCGCCCGACGCGCCCCGTGCCCCGGCCACGTTGATGATCGCCGACCTCGCCGCGTTGCAACAAATCAGCGGCAAAGTCGGTCGTATCGACCGGGTCGAATTCGTGGTCGAAGCCGGACCGCGCCTGGAGCAACGCCGTGCCGAGTTGCGCGACCTGCTGCAAACCCTCGCCAGCGCCAGCCCCGAGGCAGGCCAATACGCCCGTTGGACGGTCGCCCCGCCCGGCGCGCGCCGCGAGGCAGCTGAGGCGATGACCCGCGCTTTCAGCCTTAACCTCACGATCCTTTCGCTCATCGCGCTGCTCACCGGGCTTTACCTGATTTTCCAGGCGCTCGACGGCGCGGTGGTGCGCCGCCGCCCCGAGATCGCCATCCTGCGCTCCCTCGGCGTGGAAGAACGTGCGATTCGCCGCTTGTGGTTGGTGGAGTCTGCGCTGCTTGGCTTGGCAGGCGGAGCGCTTGGTCTGGTGCTCGGCTGGGCGGGCGCACAACTGGCGGTACGCGCCGTCGCCCAGACGATTAACGCCCTCTATTACGCCACCACCGTGGCCTCGGCCCAGCTCACCGTGGCCGAAATTTTCCTCGGCCTCGTGCTCGGCGTGGGCGCGGCGCTGGTCGCCGGTTTCTGGCCGGCCCGCGAAGCCTCCCGCACTCCGCCCGCCCAGGTGTTGCAACGCGGCGCGCGTCCCGCCGCCGGCCCTCGCCTCGGT
Organism: Rariglobus sp.; assembly: GCA_044338095.1. GTDB lineage: Bacteria > Verrucomicrobiota > Verrucomicrobiia > Opitutales > Opitutaceae > Rariglobus. The sequence continues at coordinate 2,055 of JBIIMH010000152.1, forward strand.
CGCAATCTCGCGCTTGGTCTCGGGTTTGTCGCCGCCGGCATCCTCTGCGCACAACTGCCGCCGTTGTCCTTGGCGGGCGGCGGACGCTTTCCCTTGGCCGGGTACGCGGCGGCGTTTTTGTGGATTTTTGGCGTAGGGGTCGTCGCGGCCTTTCTCTTGCCTCCGCTGGCCCGCTTGGCGCGCGGTTTGGGCGAGCGCTTTGTAAGCGTGAAAATCGCCCTCGGTCACCTTCGCCAGCCCTCGGGTCGGCACCGGTTGGCGGCGGCCGCCTTGGTGTGCGCGATCGGCATGACCGCTGGCATGACCATCCTGGTGGCGAGTTTTGAGCAAACCATGCAGGGCTGGGTGAAACGCGCTTTGCAGGCCGATCTCTATATTAGCAGTGCTGGCGCCCAAAGCGCATCGGCCCAGAACCGGATTTCCGCTGCCACCGCGAAGGCGCTGGCCGAGCACCCGGCGGTGGCGCGCTCGGCGGTGTTGATTGCGCATTTCATCGAATTGGACGGCATCCCCACCCTGCTCTCGGGCGCCGATCTGGAAAACCCGGCAGTCCGCCCGGATCTGCCGTGGATCAGCGCGCCGCGCGACGACGCGATGTTTGATCCGGCGCGCAACGCCCACCTCGCCTTGGTCAGCGAGAGTTTCACCGCCCGCTTTGCCGTCGGCGTGGGCGACACCCTGCGTTTACCCACTCCGGCGGGCGTGCGCCCGGTGGTGGTCGCCGGAGTGTTTGCCGATTACGGCAACGAGCGCGGCTCCATTTTAATGACCCGCCGCCAGATCCAGAGCTGGTTTGCCGAGGACTCGGTGAGCAATGTCGCGCTCTACGTGCAACCCGGCGTCGAACCCGACGCGCTGCGCGCCGAGTTGCTCCAGCGTTATCCGGGGCTGTCGATTTTCACCAACGCCAAGCTGCGCGCCGAGGTGCTGCGGGTGTTTAGGCAGACCTTTGCCATCACCCACGCGCTCGAGGTGATCGGGGTGGCCGTGGCGATGACCGGGCTGGCGCTGACCTTGATCAGCGTGCTGCTCGACCGGCGCGACGAACTTACCACGTTGCGCGCGCTCGGGTTTCAGCGGCAGCAAATCGCTAAAGCCGCCGCGGTCGAAGGCCTGGCGGTGTCGGCCTGCGCGGTGCTCAGCGGACTCGCGCTGAGCGTCGCGCTGGGATGGTTGCTCATCCATGTGATCAACAAACAATCCTTCGGCTGGACCCTCTCGACGGCGTTCCCGGTCGGCGCACTGCTGCTGCTGGGCGCGGCGGTGACGGTGACCGGCGGGCTGGTCGGTTACGCGGTCGGCCGCTGGGGCGCCGACCTGCCCGCGGACCGCGAGGAATGAACCGGAGTTTTTGCCCACGAAACACACGAAACGACACGAAATGAAATCCCGCACACTCCGAACCCTTTTCCGTGGTTTAATTATTTCGTGTCTTTTCGTGCCCTTTCGTGGGCAAGCCGCCGAGATGCCGCTGACCACCGCCGAGGGCTTTGCGGTGCCGCAACCGGGGCGGGTTTTCACGTTCCCCCGCGACCACGGTTCACACCCCGAATTCAAAATCGAATGGTGGTACGTGACCGGCCACCTGTTCACCGCTGAGCGCGCGCGCCGCTTTGGGTACCAGGCGACGTTTTTCCGCAGCGCTTCACCGGATAAAACCGTGCAATTTCACCTCGCCCACATGGCGCTGATCGATGAAACCAGCGGCCGGTTTTACCACCAGGAACGGCTTAACCGCGAGGGTTGGGACGCCGGAGCGGCCACCGCCACCCTCGCCGTGCACAACGGCCCCTGGAGCCTGCGCCTGCTGCCCGACACCTCCGCCGGCGAACGCATCGAACTGCGCGGCGCGGTGCGCGGCGCGGTGGGGTTTGCGTTCACCCTGTCGCCGTCCAAACCGCTGGTGGTCTTTGGCGAAAACGGGATCTCGCGCAAAGGCGCCGCCCCGACCGCCGCGAGTTATTATCTGACCTTTCCGCGCCTGCGCACTGAAGGCTTGCTGACGCTGGGCGAGGAAACCCTCACGGTGACCGGAGAATCCTGGATGGATCACGAAATCAGCAGCAGCCAACTCGACGAAAACCAGGTCGGCTGGGACTGGGCTGGCATTCAACTGAACGACGGGCGCGAGGTCATGTTTTACCGGATGCGGCTGCGCGACGGCTCGGCCGATCCAGCATCGACCCTGACTTGGGTGGATGCCGCCGGGGTGCCCCGAAAGAGTGATTTTAAATGGGAAGTGCTGGAGCGCTGGACCAGTCCGGCGACCGGCGCGGTTTATCCGGTTCGGGTGCGCTTAACGAGCACAGATCCGGTGAGCGGCCAACGCGTGGCGCTCACCTTAGTGCCGCTGGCAAAAAACCAGGAGCTCGAAGGAAAAAGCGGAGGCATTTCCTATTGGGAGGGCGCCTGTCGCGTGCTTGATGCTGACGGACGCGAGATCGGCTCGGCCTACCTGGAACTCACCGGCTACGCCAAAGACCTTAAAATTTAACCAACCACCCGACGACCCTATGACCACACCATTATCTGCTCCTGAAACCACTTGCCTCGACCAACCGGTTGTCCTCATCGCCGGGGTGACCGGCGGCATCGGCTCGGATGTCGCCCGCCGCCTCGCCCGCGCCGGCTGGCAAATCGCCGGTTATGCGCGCGGCGCGGACAAACTTACCGCCTTGCACACCGAATTGCCCGCTTTGCACACCGTAGTGGCCGACGCGACCCAGCCCGCCGAGGTTGAGGCCGCCGTGAAATCGACGATCGAGCGCTTCGGCCGTCTCGATGCCTACGTGCATGCGGTGGGCTCAATCCTGCTGAAACCCGCGCACCTGACCTCGCTCGATGATTGGAAGCGGGTCATCGACCTGAACCTCAACTCGGCATTTTACGGGTTAAAGGCTGCGGTGCTGCCGATGCAGGCGCAGGGAGGCGGCTCGATTGTGTTGATCAGCTCGGTGGCGGCGCAGGCTGGGTTGCCCAACCACGAAGCGATCGCGGCAGCCAAGGGCGGCGTCAACGGCCTGGTGCTCGCGGCGGCGGCAAGTTACGCGAACAAAAACGTGCGCGTGAACGCGGTCGCCCCGGGCTTGGTGGACACACCGATGGCGGCGGCGCTGCTCGGCTCGGACCAGGCACGGCAAATGTCCGAAAAAATGCACCCGCTGGGTAAAGTCGGGCGGGCAGCCAACGTCGGCAGCCTGATCGCCTGGCTGGTGTCGGCCGATGCCGACTGGGTGACCGGCCAAATCTGGTCGGTGGACGGCGGCATGGCCCACCTGCGGCCCAAGCCGAAGGTGTAGCGCGGCAAG
>JBIIMH010000153.1:0-5342 GCA_044338095.1 Rariglobus sp.
GTTGCCCCATTACGTGCTGCCGGGGTTTCCGGCGTTTTTCCTCCTGTTGGGCGCGGGCTTAACGCCGTCGGGCATGGCGGCGCTGGCGCGTTGGGCGCGGGTGGCCATGGGAGTTTTTCTCGCCGTGTTCGGTCTGGTGGCGACGGTGGCACTGGTTTTGGTGGTGCGCGCGGAACTGCCCGCCGGGCTGGATCCATTGCGTAACGCCGTGGTCGGGCTGTTGGGGACGGTGGGCGGATTTTTGCTGGTTGCGACCGCCTGGTGGGGGCGCCGCGCGGTGGTGGTGGTGCTCGGTGTACTCCTGATCGGTGCAGGGGCGTGGCGCATGGGTACCGGGCTGCGCGCGGTGAGCCCAGGGGTGACGCTTGAGCCGGCGTTGCGCGCGATGCCCACCGGCACGCGTTTTCTGGGCAGTCGTTTTGCCGAGCCGAGTATCGTTTTTTACAGCGGCGCGAAGTGGACCTTTTCCGACCAGCCCGAGGCGCTGGCCGCTATGTTGGCCCAGCCCGGCCCGGTGGTGGTGCTGGTGCTGGAACGCGAATGCGACCCGCTGGGATTTTTCACCGGACGCTTGAGGTGGCGCGATTATCCCGCGCCGAGCGGGTTGAGTGCGGTGGCGCAGCGCCAGCAGACCGTGGAGGTTTTTAACCTCGGTCGTTCACGCTGGCAGACGCTCAGCGTGTGGGTGCGCCCCTGAGCCGTTGGCTGTGCCCCTTGACGACTCTGGTATTAATAGAGCCTTCCATGTCCCGTTCCACCGCCACAACCGCCACCGTTACCCGCCTGCAAGGCGCGATCGCGTGGCTGCTGGTCGGGCTGGTTTTAACGCTGGGCCTGCTCTCGGTTTCGCCGGACGCCCACGCGCGGCTTCACGCCGCCTTCGACTCCCCGGCGGCTCACGGCCACTGCGGCGATCAGTCCCATGGCGTTCCTCATGGCGCGAAGCACGCGGGGGTGCACGACGACTCCGACTGCGCTGTATCCCTTTTTCAACTCGGCGTGACCGCCCCGCTGGCGTTGCCGCGACTCTCCTGCCCGCAGCGCGTGTGGAGCGTCAGCCAAGCCCAGCCAGGTGAACGTCCGCTGCCGCCGCCCCCTGCGCACCGGCTGCAACCGGCCCGGGGACCGCCGTTGACTCACAGTTAACACCCCTTGCCTTGTCCCTCGGGCGGCTTCCTGCGCGAAGCACCCTGTCTTTTAACCTGTCCGCACCGCGTTTCATCGCGCCCAGTCCTTTTCCGCGCCGGTTTGCGCGGAAGCTGCGGCGTGCGTGCCAACGCCCTTGTTCACCGAACATACCTTGTAACACCATGACTTTTTCCGTCCGACTTTGTCTCCTTCTCTCCGCTGTCGGCCCTGTGCTGGCCGCCGCCCAAACGCCACCCCCGGCCCCGACCGCCGCGCCCGAACCGGCACCGGTCACCCTTGCGCCCTACGTCACCACCGCCTCTCCCTTGGCTCGCAGCCAGGCCGAGCTGACCTCCGCCACCACCGTGCTCGACGGCCAGGCGCTCGCCCTGCGCCAGCAGCCCACCCTCGGCGAAACCCTCGCCGGCCTGCCCGGCATCAGCTCCAGCTACTTCGGCCCCGGTGCCAGCCGCCCGGTTATCCGCGGCCTCGACTCCAACCGCGTGCGCATCCTGCAAAACGGTCTCGATACCCTCGACGCTTCTTCCACCAGCCCCGACCACGCCGTGAGCGTCGAGCCGTTCCTCGTCAAACGCATCGAGGTGGTGCGCGGACCCGCCGCCCTGCTCTACGGCTCGTCGGCCGTCGGCGGGGTGGTCAACGTCATTGATCACCGCATCGAAACCGAGCTGCCCGCCAAGGCGGTCGCCGGAACCCTCGAAAGCCGCTACGACACCAACACCTCCGGCTACACCACCGGCGGCGCGGTGGACATCGCCCTGGCTCCCGACCGGGTTAACAAATCCGGTTTCGTTGTGCACCTCGACGGCTTCCGCCGCGAGGCCGACGATGTGCGCGTGCCCGGCCGCGCCGATGCGACCAAAGTGAGCACCGAGGGCCACATCCCCAATACCTTCATGGAGAGCAAGGGCGGCTCCGGCGGCCTTTCCTACGTGAGTCCCGACTTCAACACCGGGCTCAACTACAACGGTTTCGACACCACCTATGGCGTGCCCAACGAAACCGACGTCACCATCGAGCTCACCCAGCGCCGCTGGGATTTCGCCGCCGACCTCAACCGCGAATTCGGCATCTTTACCGGAGCGCGCACCAAGTTCGGCACCGCCGACTACCAGCACATTGAGATGAAGGATGGCTCGCCTGAAACCACGTTCACCAACACCGGCTACAACGGCCGCGTCGAGTTGCTCCACGCGCCCCTGGCCGGCTTCACCGGCGCCTTCGGCACCGAGGTGGGGCTCAGCGATTTCAGTGCCAAAGGCCATGAAGCCTACCTGCCCACCAACCAGACCCAGAACTATGCCCTGTTCATCTTTGAAGAAGCCAAGACCGGTGCCTTCACCTGGCAGACTGGGGCCCGCTACGAGACGCGCGAGATTGAGGCCGATGCATTCCAAAGCTTCTCGGCCCGCACCGATGACCGCGACACCCTGAGCCTTTCAGGCGGCGTCATCCGCACGCTCTCCCCGGCCTACGCGCTGGCGTTTAACCTCACCCACACCACCCGCGCGCCCAACGCCCAGGAACTCTACGCCGACGGCCCCCACATCGCCACAGCCGCCTACGAGGTGGGCGACGCCAACTTGGTCGATGAACGCGCGCTCGGCGCCGAACTCAGCCTGCGCAAAACCAAGGGGTTTATGACGGGTGCGCTGACCGCCTTTGCCACCCAGTTTAACGATTACATCTACCTGAACGACACCGGCACATCGGTGGATTTCGAAGGCACTCCAGGGGATCCTGATGACGACCTGCCCGAATACCGCTTCATCCAACGCGACGCCCGCTTCTACGGCGTGGAGCTGGAGACGGCCTTCCACCTGATCGCCGAAACCCGCCACACCCTCGACCTGCGCATCAACGCTGACCACACCCGCGCCCAGGAGACCGACGGAGCCAACCTGCCCCGGATTGCGCCGATCAAAGGTCTGATCGCCCTCGAAAGGACGCGTGGCCCGTGGAGCTTCGGCACCGATGTGCAACTGGCCGCCAGCCAGAGCCACCGCGCCCCCGGCGAGACCGCCACCGACGGCTACGCGCTGCTCGGCGTGTCCTACGGTTACCGCCTGGAAACCCGCTTCGCCGCCTACGACTTCTTTGTGCGCGGCAGCAACCTGACCGACGAGTCGGCGCGCAACGCGACGAGTTATGCCAACATCAAAGACATCGCCCCGCTCCCCGGCCGCGCCGTGACCTTCGGCGTGCGCGCGAGCTTCTGATCTGTGGCCCTGGTCAGTGAGAAGCGATTGAGGGGGTGCAAAGATGACAGCGGGCGGTCAGGGTGTGCGCCTTTCGCAACTCCTGCCCACCCCATGTCATCTTTGCGCGATCCCTGGTTTTGGGGCGAAACGCCAGAGAGAATAGCTCGGCCCTTAAACCTGAAGTCCAAAGTTGGTCGCCGCGATCTGGCGCAATCTGCTGGGCATCTGTGCGTTCGCTCAGCCACTCAATGCACTGTTTAGTGCACCTGGGGATTCACTCACGATCATCTCCCTTAGCATCTTGCACCCGTTCATTGCCGCCAACTTCGGAGTTCAGGTTAAAAACTGACGAGAAACGGGAGAGAGCTTCCTATCAGTTATTCACGGCCTTGTGGATTCACGAGTCCCGCGGAGACCAAATCCCTGCGCGCCACACGCCAGAGCAGGATGGCTGACAGGACGACGGGCAGTCCCTTGATCGGCAGGTAGAGGAAAAACCATCCGCCGCTCATGAGCGAGGCGAGTAACGGGGAGTTCCAGAAGCTGTGCATGGCCCACGCGCCGCCAAGGGAACCGGCCGCCACCCACACACGCCGTGCCAGCGGTGTCTCGGGGCGGGCGACAAAATAGCCGACCCCAAACGCGGCGACTGCGGAGTAGGCGGCGTGGCTCCAGATACCGCACAGAATGCCGCGCACGATCAGGTTTTGCACCACGGGTACAACCTGGTTGGTAGAGGGGTGGATGAGCGCACCGTTGATGGTGTAGAAGTAGTCTTCGACTACCTGGAATCCGAGGCCGACCAGCGCCCCGAGCGCCATGACCGACGAGATGGTGCGAAAACGGCCCGGGGCTATGAGCAGCAGGAGCACGACGCCGAGCAACTTGAGCGGCTCCTCGTTGGTCGGGCCGGCGATAGCCGCACCCCAAGCGTGGGAAAACTCCGGGCTGACCAACTTGGCCGCGAGGCCGAAGATCGCCTGGTTGGCCGGCACGGCGAGGTAAACCGCGCCGAGTCCACCCCAGGCGAAGGCCATGATGAAGGGCGCGGCTATGTGTCCTCGAAAAACGCCGAGCTTACGGAAAAGCCCTAGGGGCGGCAGCGTGTAGAGAGTCCACACGAGGAGGCCGAGCCCAGTGGAGAGGGGCATGACCGTGAAGCCCCCGATCGCCATCAGGGCCACCGTGTGGAGGCCGCCAAGGAGCAACAAGCAATACAGCCAGAAGGCCGGCTGGCGGGGTTGCAAAAGCGGGAGCGCGCACCATGAATCCGGGGCTGAGGCTGGCTTCATTTGGGCTCCTTGATTTGCAGGCTCTCGACCAGGGTTAGGGCATCGCGCATCGCGCCGTCACCGTGTCCGGGCACACTGCGCACGCGGACGGCAAAGCCGAAATTGCCGCCGGACAACGGGCCGATCCATACCCGGCCGTCGGCCTGTTCGCCATAAATTGCTGATGTGGTGCCGACGACGCCTCGGGCGGTGCGAAAGGGTTCCGGCGCGGCATCCAAGTGAAAGCGCCGCGTGCTCTCGAAGAGGCGGCGCGTGCGCTCGATCATCTCCTCTTCACTGCCTGACCACGGGAAGGTGGTGGCGACAAGCGAGCTGGTGTCATTGATCAGCGCGAGCGTCTCGCCGGGATTGGTTTTAGACACATCGGCCGACCAGCCAGTTGGGGTCACTACGCTGACGCCGTGGCCGAGCACGATCGTGACTCCGGCCGGCTGCGCGACGGTGCCGGGCAAGAGACGGTTCAGGGCCGGGAGGCCAAAGCCGTAGAAGAGCGCGATGGCCAGCACGGCGAGGGTGCCCGCCCAATTGGGCCGCACTGTGGTGGCGGGCGCGTATGGTGTGGAAGCGGAGCCCATAAGTGCGCGCGTCACTCGGCCGCGAGTTCGAGGCGGGGAGCCCATTTCCACCATGCCTTTTCCGCCTCGGGATGCAGGTCATAAAGTGTGCCGTCGCTGGGCGGGGTATATCCCGTGTGGTGCTC